>CAYSMQ010000350.1:0-5323 GCA_964432035.1 uncultured Ardenticatenaceae bacterium | reverse complement strand
GCCGGTGAAAAGGTGGCTCTGGTAGGCCCCAACGGCGCAGGCAAGAGCACGCTGATGCTGCATCTGAACGGGCTGCTGGGACAGGATAGCCGGCAAAACGGGGAAACGCCGGCGCACGTCATCGTCGGCGGTCTGCCCGCCACGCGACCCAACCTGCCCCTTATCCGCAGCAAGGTGGGCATGGTTTTCCAGAATCCCGACGACCAGCTTTTCTCACCCACCGTCTTCGACGATGTGGCCTTCGGCCCCCTGCACATGGGCCTGCCCGAGGCGGAGGTACGCCGGCGCGTGACGCGGGCGCTGGGCCAGGTGGGCATGAGCGACCAGGTCAACCGTCTATCGCATCATCTGAGCCTGGGCCAGAAGAAACGCGTTGCCATCGCCACAGTCCTGTCCATGGACCCCGAGATCCTTGTTTTGGACGAACCATCGGCCGGGTTGGATCCCCGTGCGCGGCGCTCACTCATCGACTTGCTCCGCGAACTGCCCCAAACCATGTTTGTCTCCACTCACGACCTGCGCCTGGTTCGTGAACTCCTGCCGCGCACGATCATCATCGACGAGGGCGTCATCGCCGGCGACGGCCCCACGGCTGAGATTATGTCAAACGCGGCCTTGCTTGAAGCACACGGGCTCGAGGGATAGAATGACTGTTTGGGCCATCGCAATCCCACAAGGGCCCCAGGTTGCATTCTCAGCAGGAGGAACATAGTGACGCCCACAGCAGCCGTTCAGGCAGTCGACCTAACGCGGCGCTTTGACGAGAAGATCGCCGTGGACAACCTCAATCTATCCGTTTCTGAAGGGGAGTTTTTCGGCTTTCTGGGTCCCAACGGCGCCGGAAAATCCACGACGATCAATATGATGGTGGGCCTTTTGCGGCCTACGAAGGGCACGGCGCTGATTCATGGCATTGACATCTGGGAGCAGCCGCTGGAGGCCAAGCAGCACATTGGCGTGTTACCTGAGGGCCTGAACCTCTACGATCGCCTCAGCGGCCGCGAGTTCATTCGCTTCGCGGGCACCATGTACGGGCTGGAACGCGATTCCGTCGAGCAGCGCACCGAGGAGCTTATCCGGCTCATGGATCTGGAAGAGGACGCCGACAAGCTCATCGTCGATTTCTCCACCGGTATGCGCAAAAAGACGGCGCTGGCCGCGGCCATCATCCACGCCCCGCGCATTCTCTTTCTGGACGAGCCATTCGAAGGCATCGACGCCATCTCCGGCCGCGCCATTCGCGCCGTCCTCCAGCAGCTGCGCGGGCGGGGCACGACCATCTTCTTTTCGTCGCACATCCTGGAGGTCGTCGAGCGGCTCTGTACGCGCGTCGCCGTGATCAGCGAGGGTCGCATCGTCGCCGACGGCTCCATCGAGGAGCTGCGCCAGATGGCCCAGGCGGGCGAAGATGCCACGCTGGAAGATCTGTTCATTCGCGCCGTGGGCGCCAGCGCCGAGGACAGTGGAGGGTTATCCTGGCTACGCGAGTGATGAACGTTGCCGGCTTACGCTGGCAGCAACTACGCGCCCTGCTCATTCTGCGCGCGCGCCTCATGATCCGCATGTTTACCGCGGAGCAAGGGCGTCTTGTCGGGCTGGCCATGTTCATCCTCATCGGGTTGCCGCTGGCCCTCGGTCTGGGATTCGGCACCGCCGTCGGCTACCTGCAACTTCCCGAGCCCGGGCCTGCCCAGCTTCTCGCCGCCGTGCTCACCGGCCTGTGGATAGCCTGGATGCTCATCCCTCTTGTCGCTTTCTCCGTTAATGAGGGACTGGATATTACGCGCCTGCTCGTCTACCCGCTCTCCAAACGAGAGCTAATTGCCACGATGTTGTTGGGCACGCTCTTTGACATCCCCACCTACATCATGCTGCCGCTCTTTATCGCCATCGTCGTTGGATGGGCAGCCACACCCGCGCTTCTCGTGCTGGCGCCGGCCTTACTCATCACCTACGTGCTGATGATACTGAGCAGCCAGATCTTGCTCACGGTCCTGGGCGCCATTCTTTCCAGCCGCCGCTTCCGGGACGTCATATTTGTGCTCGGCGCCCTGGTCGGCACCAGTTGCTACTTTCTACAGCGCGGCATTCAAGCCTTAGTCGAGCATTTCATCGACCTGCAGCAAATCGAGTCCCTGCGGCCGCTGACCTTTCTACGTTGGACTCCTCCCGGTAGCCAGGCCCAGGTCATCGCCTCGGCCACCGCAGGCGAATGGGGCAGCGTGCTCCTGTGGCTGGGCTACGGCCTGCTCTTCACCATTATTCTGGCCTGGATCTGGTGGCAGCTTAGCGTGCGTTTGATTACGGGTGGCGGGTTTGTGCTCAGAGGCTTCGCACCGGCCGAAAAGGCGGAGCAACGCAAGAAGCAGCGAACGTGGACCTTGCCACGCTGGCTGCCCGCCGATCTACATCAGGTCATGGTCAAAGAAATGCTTCTGGTGTGGCGCACGCCACAGCGCCGCGTCGGTCTGCTTCAGGGGCTGTTGATTCCCGTGCTCCTCATCGGCTATCCGCTCCTGAGCGACGGTCTTCCCGACGTTGTTCCACCGTGGGTCGGATTGCTAATTCCCCTTTACAGTCTGTTTACGGCGTGGATCGCCGGGCAAAATAGCCTTGGGGTAGAAGAGAAAGGCCTCGCCTTCTTGCTACTCACTCCCCTGCCGCGCCGGCGTTTATGGCTGGGCAAGGGCATCGTCATCTTAGCGTTGACCATCCTTCCGACCTTGGCCGTGGGCCTGAGCCTACTCTACTTTTTGCCAACCTGGCAAACTGTTGTGGGTTTGCTGGCCACACCGGGCGTTGCGCTGGCAGCCATGGCCATCAACAACCTGGCATCGGTCTTCTTCCCCTATCCTGTGCGCACCGACGGCGCACAGGTACGCTCCAATATCTCAGGTGGATGCATTGCCGGACTGGCCAATTCCATTGTCGTGCCCGCCGTCATTGGCCTGGCAACCGCACCCATCGCCCTGGTGCTGGCGGCGAGCCAGCTCCTCTCCGCGCCCTGGATCGGCTACGCCGGCGCCGTCTTTTCTATCGTCTATGGCGTCGCCCTCTTCTACGGTTTGGGCATCGTCACCGCCGCGCGCATGCTGCTGGCCCGTGAAGCGGAAGTGCTCGTGGCCACCGAGCCGCCGGAGCGTGGATAGGAGGAGGAGACATCTGACTTCGGCTACCGAAGGTAGCTTGAAGAAATCGGATGCCTTGGAGAAATCGGATGTCTTGGCCCGACACTACTCCTGCAACAACGCCCCAAACTCCTCATCCGCTTCCACCAGCTGCCCGCGACGCTCGGAGAGGCTAAAGAAGTCCCACTGATCGTCGTGCGGGAAATAGTCCATGAACCAGATGAGCGCCGCCACTTGCGGGTCGGCGTTAGCCACATCCAGCGCTGAGGTTAGCCAGCCCGAGGGATAATTATCGGCCGGCGGCGTACCGAGATGCGGATGATACGTGTTGGTCGCGCTAATGTACAGCGGCAGACCCGCCGTGCTGGGATAATCGTTGACGATATTGCGCCACTGTTCGTAGACGCGGAAACCGGCCTGCGCGCCGGGCCGGTCGGGGTGCGTCAGGTCCTGGCGCGGCTCGTCTGCTCCATCGCCTTCAGCCAGTTCAGGCCGCCCCGGCGCCTGCAGGGCGAAACCGTCCGGCGCCATGCGCGAGAACCCGGCCTCCGATCGCCTGCGGGCAGCCTCGTCCAGGGCGGCAACCATCGTATTCATGTAGTTCAACCACGGCGCGTCCACGTCGTAGGCGCTTGCCCCATCCTGATCCTCGCTCCACGGCGTCAGGGGACCCACCAGCACGCGGGCAAGCGGATTCTCTGCACGGATCACGGCCAACACGTTGTCCGCGCGGTCGGGCTCCGTACCAAAGCCGTTAAAGACGCGCGCCGCCCACTCTGGCGACACCGCTTGGTCCGGCGCCAGGCTGTTTCCCCCGTCGCTGTTGTAGCTACTGCCGGTGATGAACCCCTGAACTTCCGACAGCCGCGCGTCGCGGGCCAGACGACGCACGTAACCCAGATAGCGATCCAGGGCCAGGCTATCGCCCACTGGCGGCAGGCTCTGTCCCTGAGCATAATCAACGCGCACCAGCACCAGCAAGCCCTGCGCAGTGGCCCGCTGCACGCGTCGCGAGAGGTCGTCGATGCCCCAATATTCGTCCTCGGCCAACGTGGCATAGGTCAACTCCACGGCCCACCCCTGCCGCCCGTGCCATTGGCGCGCCGGATCGGGGAAGACCACGCCTAACTTGGTAGGCGATAGTGCGGGCTGCTCGCCGTCCTGTCGCGCGCCGGCGCTCACCGTCGTCCACGACCGGCAACCGCTGTCGCAGTTGTGGTAGAAGGCCAATTCATAGGCAGTCGCTTCTGGCAGCGGGAAGGTATACGTCCACTGCCAGATTTCCCCTTCGACCCCACGCGCCACGCTGCTTTCATAACCCTGCAACAGAGCCTCGCGGCCGTCGACAAGCAATTTGACGTAAGGCCAGGGCCTGGGATCGGTAACCAGCACCGTCGCCGTCTGGCCCGGTCGCAACCCCGTCGTATCCAGTCGCACCTGGGGCCACGTCTGTTCCTGCTGCCAGGAATTGGGCGCGATCAGGATCTGGCCCTCGATGGGCAGCAACCAGTACAGGCCGCTGGCAGCCAGGAAGAGAAGAACGGCGACAAACAACTTGTGAAGATGGGGTAAACGCATGGGGTTAACGACGGCCAACCGCCTCAGAACTGTGCGGGGCAAGCTGCCGTCGGCCGTCTGCGGTCCGCGGTCGATTTGCCTGCCCCGGCAACGGCAGCACAAACTGCGCCGTCACACCACCCTCCTCGGCGTTGGCGATGTGCAGCTCCGCGTCGTGCTGGCGCAAGATTTCGGCCACCACCGGCAGACCCAGCCCACTGCCGGGGACGTCCGTTCGGCCACGATAAAGTCGTTCCGTCACGTGCGGCAAATCCTCAGGCGCGATACCGGGCCCGCTATCGGCGACGGTGACGCGCACGGCGACAGGTGGACCATTTCCTGTCCGCTCCTGCCCCAAGACCGGCGACAGGCAAACGACGACGCTATCCTCTTCACGCCCGTACTTGATGCTGTTGTCAAGCAAGTTGAGCAAGGCGCGCTGCAGGCTGTCGGCGTCGCCCAACACGCGCGGCAGCGGCGTCTCCGTCTCCAGCGAAAGAGCAATTCCTTTTTCTTCCGCGGCGGGAATGACCTCGGCAATAGCCGCTTCGGCCACCAGGGTTAGATCCAGTGGACGGCGTTCGATGCCTTCGCTCATCTCCAGGCGACCCAATTGCAACAAATCCTGCACCAGGCGC
>CAYSMQ010000349.1:0-5350 GCA_964432035.1 uncultured Ardenticatenaceae bacterium | reverse complement strand
GAAGACCCCCTACCTTGATGGCTAGAGGGTCTTTTTGTTTATCGGGGGAGTGACGAGGGAGCGTGGGAGCGGAAACGCTCGTCTTCGCCAAGCGTGCGCGCCAGCCCTGCGGCAAGGCTTATCTGTGGTTCCCAGTTTAGCAAGCGGCGGGCGCGACTTATGTTTGCGACTAGGCGATGCACGCCGCCGGATTTCGCCGTGTTGTGAACGCGATTGGTTTTGCGCCCGGTCACCTCATCCACAAGATCTGCAAGGTGGCTGATGGTCGATTCTTGTCCACTGCCGATGTTGATGACCTCGCGATCGACGTCGGTGGCTTGCGCCGCAGCGACCAGGGCATTGACCACGTCCGAGACGTAAATGAAGTCGCGCGTCTGGTTGCCGTCACCGAAGAGGACGAGCGAGCCGCCGCCCAGCGCCTGACGCAAAAAGCGAGGCACGACGGGTGCGTGCGAGAGGGGCAAACTCTGGCGCGGACCGTAGGCGTTGAATATGCGGAGGGCGACTGTCTCGATACCCCACAAGTGGCCGATGGTGTGGACGTACTGCTCGGCAGCCCATTTGCTCACCGCGTAGGGCGAATCAGGGCTGGGGATCATGTCCTCGCTCACCGGCTGCACGGGAAGGTCTCCATAGATGGCGCCCGACGACGCCAGCACAACACGGCGCACACCGGCATCGCGCATGGCTTCCATGACGCTCACGGTGCCGCCGACGTTGGCGTCGTTGTAGTCGCGCGGATAGAGCACGGACTGGGCCACAGAAACCCGCGCTGCCAGGTGATAGACGCAGTCCACGTCCTGTAGCATGGACCACATAAAGGGAATATTGTTGACATCTCCCCGGTTAAAGTGAACTTGTGGCGAGAGGTGATTGCGGTCGCCGCTACTGAGATCGTCCACCACGCGAACGTGGTGTCCGTCCGCTGCGAGACGGTTGGCAAGATGGGCGCCCAAAAAGCCGGCGCCGCCGGTGATCAAGAAGTGCATTCAGTTCCTTTTAGCGCGTTAGTTTCGGTAGTGTTTTAGCTTGTGTCCCGTCCACACGTCAAAGCTGACAGTATCGGGCACCTTATCGCCGCGATCCTCCCCGGCGTGGTAGAAGCACAGATAAGTCATTTGCTTAAGTTTAACGAAATCGGCGGACTTATCCAATGGTAGGGTACGATAAATGTGTCCCCGCCACGTTCCGCTGTTCAGATAGAGTACTTCTCGTCCGTTTTCGCCGTCCAGCGGTTGTAAACCAGGCCGGTGTGTGTGCCCGTAGACGACAAAGCGCATGCCGGCATTCTCGCGCCAGACCTTTTCGTGGTAGGCAGCGGTGGCGTAGGTAGCCAACGCCTCCTGCGAGTAGGCGGCCCGCTCTACCGAGGGTAGAAGTAGTTGCAGCAAATCTTCAGTGTTGGTCCAGTCCGTAACCTTGTTGACGACGCGTCGGAACCAGGGATGTGATGCTGCGCGTAATACCTCGTCCCACTGTGTTTGCGGGCTCCGCCATTGCTGGACCAGGCCGACGTCCAGAAACTGGTGCAAAACGGCGTCGAATGTTTCATCCAGCGCCCGGCGCAGCTCGTCGCTATGTTCCTGCTTCATCTTGTAGTAAAACCACTCGATGATGCGGTTGAAAGGTCGCACGTTATCGACCTCTTTCAGGTTCCTGATAAAGCCATTGTTAATGACGGGATACTTTGAGCGCAAGGATGCCAGGGTGTAGGGTAGATTGACGGCGAACTCTGTGGAGACCACGTCTCCCACGGGCACCTTCAGGTAGCCCACGCGCGTCTGGTCGTTCCCACCGCCGAAGTTCCAGGAATCAAACTGGTGTCCGTGACGGGCGTAGAGTCCATATCGCTCGTCATGGTAATCGTAACGGTACCACCATTCGTACGCGGAAACGACGTTCGCCGTACGCTCGTTGACCGTGAGACCCATGATCTTGCACAGCTCGTCGCGTACGGAGGGATACAGGTTGCAGAGCCGGTCATGATTGCCGGCGACGTAGATCAGTTCTACAGGGATATCGCGACCCAAGGCGCGCCGAATGGTGCGGGGCAGGCTGCGGAAGAAGGCAAACGTGTGCCAGTTCTTGTATAGGATCGTATCTTGTGGCACAGACTCGCGTCGACCGTCGGATGGAAAGCGGCCCAAGATATCCAGGCAACGCTGTTCGACGCGGCTATTGGGCTGAGGCGTCGGTACATCGCGCAAACCGTTTTCTCCCCAGGGTCGGTCCGCGGGATCTTCGGCGAACCATTGCTGGCTGCGTACGAGGTCGACAATGTCGCCTAATAAGAGTAGCTTGAGCTCCGTGGCGCCCTTGTGGCGAGCCATAGCGATGACGTCCGACAAGAAGACGCTTTCAAACGCTGCTGTGGGTAGATTGTGTTCACCTGCGGTACCGTCTACGAAGTGCAGGTCGCTGATGACGATGAGCATCGTCCCCTCCAAAGGCGCCGATCCTTTTTCCTTCCCTTAGAGCGTAATGGTGACACAAAGGATTAGTTGGCGCAAGGATCGCGATCACATATCATGGCTGCATGATATTGCGACGCTGGCTGACAGCCGGAAAATTGGTCGTCTTATTTCTCGCTTTTATTATCGTCGTGGCGCCCGAGTGGCCCGCATTTCAGGAGGAAGAACACCGCCTCAATAGCCTTATTGGACTTCGGCAGTTCGATTTCGTGCGCTGGGGGTTGGGGGCGTTAGAGAGTAAGGTCGGCGAAGGCGCCGGGAACGGGCACCGTTACCTGGACGAAGAGACACGCCAGGAAGTCGTATTGGCCTACCTGGATTGGGTCGCTCGCATCCGGGCGCTTCGCAACGAGATCACCAGTATCTATGCTGATGCCCTCGTGGACGATCCTGAGCTTCAGTCGCAGGAATTACAGGCCGAACTGGCTTCGGCGCGTGTGGAAATGGAACGCCTGCAGCCGCTGGCAGAAGCGATCCTGCAAGATCAGGTGGCGACAGTATTAGCAGAGGAGGGGTTCGGCCTCTTCGGCGCCGTCTTACCCCCGGTTGCCATGCATATGACGCCATTGCCTCAGGTGCTGATCGTATCTCCTCGTGAGGAGATACGGCAGATTTTCAACGTCCCTCTGACGCCGGGACTAACGGTGCCCCAACAGGAAGTGCTGGAGACACAGATCTTTGAAGAATTGAACCGTTCGGCGCTGGTGGTGCCGATTGGTGGGTTGGGCTTTTATCCGGCGATGATTGTGGAAACGGGTAACATCAATTTCCTTTCCGACACCATAGCGCACGAGTGGGCCCATCACTGGCTGACGTTTAAGCCGCTGGGAATTCGTTATTTTGCCAGCCCTGAACTACGCACGATCAACGAGACAGTGGCCTCAATTGTAGGGACTGAAGTTGGGGCGCGCGTCGTCGAACGCTATTATCCTGAGTTTGCTCCGCCCCCGGCGCCGGCGGAGAGCGCCACGACGCCGCAAGAGCAGGACGATGAGCCACCGGGTGAGGAAGCGCCGGCGCCCTTTGACTTTCGAGCGGAGATGGCGGAAACGCGCGTTGAGGTGGAACGTCTACTGGCGTCCGGCGAGGTCGAGGCGGCCGAAGCGTACATGGAGGAGCGACGCCAGCTATTCGTGAGTAATGGCTATCCTATTCGCGCCTTGAACCAGGCCTACTTTGCTTTTTACGGCGCCTACGCAGACTCGCCAGGCGCGTCGGGTGAAGATCCTGTGGGTCCGGCGGTATTGGCGCTAAGGGAGCAGAGCAGCTCCTTGCAAGAGTTTATGGTGACGGTCGCGCAGGTGACGAGTTTGGAGCAGTTGCAGGAGATGGTACGGAAGTAAAAATGTAGGGGTGTAGTCACCAGGTCAATCTTTAGGCTCGTTGCCCTGGACGAGGTCGCGCAGGAGGGGTTCTATTCGTTCGGCGAGGTCACGGTAGTCGCGGTCGGGTGGGAGGGCCAGATAGTCTTCTAAATCGTGCAGGGCGCGCCGGTAGTTGCCGGTCTGCTGGTACACGAGGGCGCGATTAAGCAGGGCGGCGCCGTAAGTGGGATCTTCCTGTAACAAGGCATCAAGATCGCGGAGCGCTTCTTCAATCCGTTCCAATTCGCGCCAAAGAATGACGGCGCGTGCGAGGCGCGCCTCACGCATGGCAGGATTGACCTCATAGGCGCGCGTAAAATAGTGGACGGCGCGCTCATGCTCGTGCGGTATATTGTTGAGATTACCGAAGTAGCGGTGCAGCCCACCCCAGGTGTAGAGTAAGTAAGCTCTGATCACACGCCACATAAGGGGCACGGTGCAGGGCGGGCGACGAATGAATGACGCCCACCCGCACTTGCTGGTCAGGCCAGGACTTTATCTGTTTCCTGGTCCTCTTCTTCACGTTCGCTAAGCCACTTTTCGGCCTGCATGGCTGCCGCGCAACCTTGGCCAACGGAGGTAGCGATCTGCCGGTAATGTGGATCCTGAATTTCGCCGGCAGCAAAGACGCCCGGCACGCTGGTACGCATGAAGTCATCAGTCACGACGTACCCATGTTCATCCATGACCAGCTGGCCTACCAGGAACTTACTGTTTGGATAGTGGCCGATGTAGATAAAGACGCCATCGGCGGTTAGTTGCTGCTCCTCGCCGCTGTTCACGTCCATCGTCGTGATCGTTTGTACCGTGCCGTTGCCCTTGATTTCCGTAACCACAGTATCCCAAATAAACGAGATCTTGTCATTGCCAAATGCGCGGCGTTGTAGGGTCGGGCCCGCGCGCAGCTCGTCGCGACGGTGGATAATGCGCACCGTGTCTGCAAATTTTGTCAGGAACAGACCTTCTTCCAACGCGCTGTCGCCACCGCCTACTACGACCACGTCCTTGCCACGGAAGAAGAAGCCATCGCACGTGGCGCAGTAGCTTACGCCGCGGCCGATAAAGGCGTCTTCGCCGGGGATGCCCAGGCGCCGCGGCGACGCCCCGGCGGTAATAATCAAGGACTCAGCTTCGAATTCTTCGCTAAACGTCTTCACGTAGAAAGGAGAACCGTCCAGCAAGTTTACCTCTTCCACTTCGTCGTAGACGTAGCGGGCGCCAAACTTTTCCGCCTGTTTCTGCATCAGTTCTACCAGCTCTGGGCCGGTCGTCCCTTCGGGAAATCCCGGATAGTTTTCAACCTCGTTGGTGATAGCAATCTGTCCGCCAACTTGATTGCCGGTAATGACCAACGGCTCTAGTTGCCCGCGTCCGGCGTAAAGGGCAGCGGTAAGACCCGCCGGTCCCGAACCGATAATTATGACTTTCTCACGTTGCATTTAACTTACGTCCTTCACAATTCACATTTGTAATTGTCTATTTGATTGTAACAGCAACGAGCGGAGCGGACAATGC
>CAYSMQ010000348.1:0-5357 GCA_964432035.1 uncultured Ardenticatenaceae bacterium | reverse complement strand
GAGCAGGCCGGCTTTTCGCAGCGCGCGATCGAATGGTTCTTTGCCGCCAATATTCTAGGGGTCTCGGCGGTGACGTTTTTGACCATTCGTTATTTTGTGAGCGAGAAGAACAGGACGTTGGCGCTGCTTGAAAAAGAGCAGCAGAAAACGGAGCGATTATTATTGAACGTGTTGCCGGCGGAGATTGCAGAGCGCTTGAAGGGCGAGGGCAACATGGTGCTTGCCGACGCCCACGAGGAAGTAAGTGTGCTGTTCGCGGACGTGGTGGGCTTTACGAGGTTGTCTCAGGAGCTGCCGCCGGAGGAGATGCTGGGTCTCTTAAACGATGTGTTCCACTATTTCGACGAGCTGGTGGCGCACTACGACGTGGAGAAGATTCGCACGATCGGGGACAACTACATGGTAGCGGCGGGTGTGCCAAAGCCGCGCACGGACCACGCCCAGGTGTTGGCGCAGCTGGCGCTGGAGATGAACGACTTTGTCTCCGCTTTGCAGGAGCAGATGGGCCACAGGCTACAGTTTCGCATTGGCATTAATTCAGGACCCGTCATCGCCGGGGTGATCGGTCAGACGAAGTTCCATTACGATATCTGGGGTGATGCGGTCAACACGGCGAGTCGCATGGAGTCGCATGGCGAGCCGGGTAAGATACAGATTACGCGCGAGACGAAGGCGCTGCTCGACGGTGCTTTTGTATGCCGCAGGCGGGGGTTGATTGAGGTGAAGGGTAAGGGGAAGAGGGAGACGTGGTTTTTGGAGGGGACCGCGGAGATTGGAGATTAGAGATTGGTGGTTGCCGTCTGCGGTCTGCAGTCGAACAAAGGGGTGGAGCTAGCTCTATCCCTTTGAGCTAGGCAGGCTGTGGGGCTTTAGTTTAGCCTGAAAAGATTGGCGGAGGGTGGGGTCCTGGATGTGGCCGGCGATGTACTGGGCGATGGCGGCGGCCTGGGAGCGTGCTTCTTGGGCCAGGTCACTCTGGGAGCGGGCCTCACGGTATTGGGCCAGGGTCAGCAGGATGGGTAAGTGGATGCGGCGGGCCTGCAATGCCTGGGCGCGGTCGGCGGTCTCCTGCAGTATGGCGACGGCTTCTTCACGGCGGTCCAGAGCCCACAGGGCGCGCGCTTCTCTGAGTCGCCCGTCGAGCAAAAAGGGCAGCAGTTGGCGCTGCTGCATGTAATCGTCGAAGTCGCCGCAGTAGGCCAGGGCCCGCTCGTATTGGCCGTTTTCCAGGGCCACGTCGGCGGCGACGGGCAGGGTGAGGAAGACGCCCATGCTCAATTCGTCCATTTGCAGGCGGTCCAGGGCCAGTTCGATCTGTTCCTCGGCTGCGTTCAGATCACCCTGCTCCAGAAACAGAAAGGCTTTCGCGGCGAGCGGTCCCGCCGTCTGGCGCTCGTGCATGTTGGCGGCAGCTTGCATGGCGCGCTCGATCCAGGGGAAGCCGCGGGTGGGATCGCCGAGGAAAGCGTAAAGAAGGGCCAGCAAGCAGCCATTGGTGATGACGGGAATCATAAAGCCTGCCTGGCTGCCCAGGGCGATGGCCTCTTTTCCGGCCTCGATGCTCTCTTGCACGCGTCCCAATTCGAAGTGCACGAGGCCCAGGTGATGCTGCGCGTAAGATTGGTTCCACTTGTTCTCGATCTTCTTGCTCAGGGCATAGGCTTCGCGCAACGGCGACAGGGCGTCGGCGTAGCGACCACGCAGCGCGTCGAGGGTAGCCGTGGTGATCAGGTTGTCGGCAAGCATGGCCTGGTTGTCGAGCGCGCGCCAGCGGCTTTGGGCCTCGGCGCCGGCGGCGATGGCCTCCTGGGGCCGGCCGCTGAAAAGATAGGCGCGCGTCAGATCGTGCCAGGCATAGGCTTCTATTTCGGCCAAATGGTGGCGGCGGGCGATGTCGCGCGCCTGCTCGCCTTGCGAGACGGCGTCGTCCAGTTCCCCGGTGAACAGCTTGAGCAACATGAGGTTCCACCGTATCTTCGCCTCGGCCGCGTGGTCTTGCAGCGCTTGCGCCAGGGGAAGGGCTTGCTCGGTGAGCAGCTGCACGGCTTGCGGATCGTAGTGCTGCGTCGGCGCGGCATAGACTGTGGTGCGCGCCATGAGGGCGGCAAGCTCCATGGAGCGGTCGTCGCCGTCGCGCGCCAGCGCCTGTAGCGCGTCATATGTGGCGAGCGCGGCGTCGTAGTCGCCGTCTAGCTCGTAAGCGCGGCCCAATCGTAGATGGAGTCGCTCGAGCTGCTGCTCGTCGACTGTCTCTGAGGAGGCGCCTTCTGCCAGCAGGGAGCGGGCCTGTTCAAAGTGGGCGATAGCCTCGCGGGCCGCGTACAGCGACAGCGCCTGCTCGCCGGCGGCGATGCTGTGCGCCAGCGCCGGCGCCCGTTGGCGGGAGGCCAGGGCATGGTGGGCCAGGCGAGCGGCCGGCGCGCCGGCCCGCGTCAACGCCTCCAGGGCGCGACGGTGGAAAACACGACGGCGAGCGTCGCCGGCCTCCGCATAGGCAACGTGGCGGATCTTATCGTGGGCAAAGGTGTAGCCGGCCTGGCGACGCGTGAAAGGTCCTCCGCTCTCACGCAAAAGACGCCGCCCGAGTAGCTCGTCGAGAGCGTGGAGTCCGGCGTCCTCGTCGAGGCCGGCAACGGTGCAGAGCAGGTCAAAGCCGAAGTTTTGGGCCAGGACGGCGCCCGCCACAAGCATATCGAAGGCGTCGACGCCGAGGCGCGCCATGCGCCCGGCTAAAAGATGATGGACGCGTCTGGGAGCGCGGTCGGCGAACGGTTCGGCCCTTGACGCGCTTTCCTGCCAGGCGACGCCGGGCGCGGGCAAGGCGTCCTGGGCAGCCATCTCTTGCAAGGTTTCCACGAGGTAGAACGGCTGCCCGCCGGTCTCATCCTGAAGCCAGGCGCTGAATGCGGGCGGGTGTTGCACGTGAAACGCGCTCAGGAATCGCTCGACGTCGGCCGCCTGCAGCGCGTCTAGCTCCAGGCGAGTGAGCGGAATCTCGCGTTCTAAGGCGGAGACGAACGTCCCCAGCGCTGCACTGCCTGTCCCGGGTCGCGGATGCAAGGCGTCGCTGCGGGCGCTGAGCAGGACGAGGAGTCGCGCGCCTTCATCCTGCCAGCGCCGGCAGCAGTAGCGCAGGGCGTCGATGGTGGCGGCGTCGGCCCATTGCAGGTCGTCAAGCCACAGAACGAGCGCCGCCTGTTCTGGCAGGCGCCGGGCAAGGCCCAGCAACAGGCGGGCAATGCTTTCAAAGATGCGGTCGCGTGGCTCGCTTGACCGGCCGAGGGCCGCGTGGCGGTCCAGGTCCGGGTAACGGTCCAGGAGTTCGGGCAGCAGGCGGCTGAGCGCTGCCAGCCAGACGTCGCCAAGCAGGTCCTCGGGCGCGTTGATCCGGTCCAGGCGTGGACGTAGCGCTTCGACCAGTGGCTGGTAGGGCAGGCGGCGCTCACTTTCGAAGCTGCGACCGGCCAATGAGTCGGCGCCCTGAGCCGCGGCCCAGGCCACGAAGTCACCCGCCAGGCGCGACTTGCCGATTCCGGCCTCGCCGCCGATGATCACGCCTTGCAGCTCCTGGCCGGCGGCGCGACGGTAGGCAGCGACCAGGGTGGTGAACTGTTCCTGCCGGCCCACCAGCGGGCCGTCGGCGAATTGGGGCGTCTCTTGCTCCCCTTCCCCGCCGGCTGTTGCCGGCCGCGAGACGGCGTCCTCCCGCGCGCGTACCAGTAGGGCTTCGGTGGCCGGCGCCGGTTCCAGATTGAGTTCGTCGCGCAGGACGGCGGCGCAGCGCTCATAGGTCTTTAGCGCGGCAGCGCGATTGCCTTGGGCAAGTTGAATGCGCATCAGGCGCTGGTAGGCGGCTTCCTGTAATTCGTCGTGGACCAGCCAGCGATCGACCGTCTGGCGCGCGCCCTGCCAGTCGCCGGCTTCGAATCGGCTGCGGGAGAGACGGTCGAGCACAGCGTTCATCTGCCGGTGGGCAATTTCACGGTGCAGGGATACCCAGTGGTCAAATTGGGGCGCGTCGCCCGGCGTGAACCCCTGTAGGAAGTCGCCGCGGTAGCAGTCAAGGGCCTGTTGCAAGAGCCGCTCGTCGTCGCCGGCAGCGGCCTTTTCCAGGATTCGCCAGTCGAGGCTGTGTGGCGCTTGTTCGTTGAAGCCCAGGGCGTCCCGTTCGACGATCAGGTGTAGCGTAGCGCCCAATTCGCCGGCCGGCAACGTGTTGCGCAGATAGTTGAGGGTATTGCGCAGGTTGGCGCGAGCGCGAGACCCGTCGCTGTCAGGCCAGAGCAGTGCGGCTAGCGTCTCCCGCGAATGGATGCCCCCTTCAACCGCCAGATAGACAAGGAGGGCGAGCGTCTTGCGAGTGGGAAAGTCCAGTGTGGCGCTTGACGCCGCGATTCGTGGTGGTCCCAGCAAACGTAGGTCGAGGTAGGTCATATAGACGTTGTGTTGTGACGGTTTATGACGGTGTTTACGACGCTTCTATGACGGTGGCCCGTTAGGCTCCTAGTATAACACATTCAATTGCGTGACGACGATGGCCCTTCGACGGGGCCAGGGCTCTACAAAGTCGTACTAAGTGATGTGCCCGGCACCTTGACGTCCTGACAGATCTGCATTTCAAAAGAGCCTTTCTGAGCGTAGTTAAGGTGCCGGGCACCTGCTTCGTAGACCCTCCTGTAGACGCAGGCGTCGCAGTCACGCCAGGCACTTAATGGAGGTTAAACATGTACGGAACCGTGGCACGATTGAAGGTAAAAGAGGATGCAATTGACGATGTGAAGGCCTGGGCGCAGGACGACCGCCGCCCGGATGGCGGGGTGGCGGCGTATGTGTTCAAAAGTGACGATGATCCGCAGGAATTCTTCCTGGTCGCGATTTTTGAGGATGAAGCGTCCTACCGGGCCAATGCCGAAGACCCTGAGACGCAGCAGTCGTTTGCGGAGTGGTCGCAGTTTTTGGCGGCAGAACCTCAATGGAACGATGGCGAGGTCGTCATGGCCTCCAATTACCGGTAACCCCCTCTGGTCGCATGGAGCACGCCCGGTCAGGCAACGTCAGTGCAGCGCCGGACCGGGCCATGGTTACAAGTCTATACGAAAGAATGGAGTTAACAATGATATTTCATGTTACTGCAACCCACCGTCCCCAAAACTGCTCGGCACACCGGCCTGAGCGGCAGAAGGCGTTCCGTGACCTCTTTTCGCGGGCGCAGGGCCTGGGCGTGAAGCTCCACGGCAATTATGTCGATGCCCCGGGCCATGCGGTGTACATCGTGATGGAGGCCGGGGACGCCATGACCATCTCACGGCTGCTGGAACCTGTGCTGGAATTTGGACATTACGAGATAAGTCCGGTGG
>CAYSMQ010000347.1:0-5388 GCA_964432035.1 uncultured Ardenticatenaceae bacterium | reverse complement strand
GCAGACGGTTTTGCTGGAAGGCTCTGTTGCGCGCCGGATAGTAGAGTACGCGGGCGAGGAGCGCTTTGATCTGGTTGTCATGAGTACACATGGGCGCGGTGGGCTGGAACCGTGGAGCGCGGGAAGTGTGGCGCAAAAAGTAATTCAGGGGCTGAGAACGTCTCTGTTCCTGGTGCGCGCGTTCGAGGCGCAGGCCCCAGAATGACGGGGGCCGCTAGAACGTTCAATGGTCCGGCGCATTCTGCTGGCACTGGACGGTTCGCAACGAGCGGAGGCCGCCCTACCCTATGCGGCGATGCTGGCGGACCGCTGGGGCGCAGAGCTGCTGCTGGCGCACATCGTCGCCAGGCCGGCCTGTTTCCGCAGTGCGCCGTGCGCCGGGGAGAGCGCTGCGATTGCAGAGCAGCTTGTGCAGCGTAACACGCTTGAAGCGCGAGAGTACCTGCACCGCTTGCAGGGGCGCCTGGGCGTGCGCAGCCGGGCGCGAGTCGCCGTGGGAAGTAACGTGATGCTTGGCCTACATGAACTGGCCCAGAAGGAAGACGCAGACCTCATTGTGACCAGCGCGCATGGGCAGGGGTGTAACCGGCGACATCGCTATGGCAGTGTCGCCACAGAGACCATTCTCTACGGGTCGGCGCCGCTGTTAGTGTTCCAGGACATGCAGCCGGAGCAAATGGAAGCGACGGCGGTAGAACGTCTGGTGCGGAACAGCGAGAAACTGGGGCGCTGGCGGCCGGTAGACGAGTCGCGCATTAACGCCTATCTGTGAGCCAGACCGGGTTGGCAGCCGTTCTCAGCGGCGTAGGAAGGGCAAATAGAGGCTGTCGCTGCCACTGAAAGGCGTGTGTTCCACAGCGCCCAGGTCGGGGGCCGCGCGCACGTTGCCCAGGATGTCTTCCACCGGAGATTGGTCGGGCCGCGCGGCGTCGACGAGCGGACTGCTGGGCGCCGCGGTTCCATAGAGATTGACGAGCCGCTCGAAGGCCTGGCGTATCGCACTGGAACCGTCGGCGAATTGCTGAGCGACCGGGTTCCAGCGTGGGAGCTGAATGCCGCTTTGGCCCGGTAAAAGCGGGTTGGCGACGTGCGACGTAGGATCGTCCGTATAGTTGACAAGTTCGCCGGAATCCTGGGGAATAGGCTCGCCGCCGTTCCAGTAGAGGTTGTTGGCCAACACGAAAGCGCCGGTTTCGCCGGGCGGCGTGTCCGAGAAGTCGTTGGGGCGGCTGGGGTTTTCGGCGCCCATGGTGCCCGTGGGATCGGACCACGCGTTGTTGTAGAAGTTGATGTTCTGGTTGGTGACAGCCGGGTTTTCCACGTTGAGGCGCATGGCGTAGGCCAGCGAGGGCAGGTCGCCGGCGATGGTGTTGTGGCGGAAAGTGACGTCTTCGCCGCTCTTCACGCCGATCGGGGCGCGCATGACGTTGGGCGCATTGCCCAGCATCAGATTATTTTCGACGAGGATCTGGCGACCCTCGACGAAAGTCTGCGCATCCTCGCCGATTAGCACGAAGTTGGCGCCTGTGGACCCTTCCCAATTGAGAAAGACGTTGCGGCGCACGGTGATATTGCTACTGCCCACATAGACGTCGTCCGCGGCGTTGCTGTCTTTGATGACGATGTAGCTGCTGGTGTCGTTGTCGTTGCTGCGTCCGCTACCGGCGAAGTCGTTGAAGAAGACGTTGTCCTGCACGACGACGTTTTCCACGCTGTTGATATCGATGTGCTCGTCGCTGCCGGTCTGGTTGTAGAAGAGGTTACCCGTGACGAGGACGTCATGGGCCGCGTTGTTGATTTTTAGGATGTCGTTGTTGTAGCTGTCGTGCATGACGTTGTTACGCAGCGTAATGTTGCCGACGCTACCGTCGCCGCCGCCGTCGATGTGCACGACGAGAGGCGCCGCGCCGGGCCCGCTGTGGCGGATTTCAAAACCTTCCAGGGTGATGCCCGAAACCCCGCCGGGCGCGCTGTAGGCAGTAATGACGCGGTCGTCGTTTTGCAGCACGGCAAGATAGGGGACTTCAGAGCGTACGGTGACGCCCGGTGAGAACGCGCCGCGCAAGCGCACGCGACCGTCATACACGCCGGGCCGCACCAGAATCTCGCTGCCCGGCGGCACGCTGTCCAGCGCGTGGGTGATGGTGGCCCAGGGGTTAGCCAGAGAGCCGTCGCCGCCGTCGCTGCCGTTTGTGGCCACGTAGTAGATGGCGCCTTCTGGGGCGCTGTAAATGGGAGCAGATTGTGCGATGAAGAAGAGGTGGGCGATCACCAGGAGTAAGGTCGAGCGAAGGATCACTGTTGCCGGCCGGCCGCGGTGCGTTTTAATATGCATAAATCAACCTCCGCCCGACAGTATAGGGCAAAGGCCGGCCCGGGAAAATAGGAAATGGGAAATAAAAAAAGACCTGACAGATTTCAACAACCTGTCAGGTCTGGTCACGCTAAATGCGACGCAATTAGCTGCTGCTCATGCGCTGCGTGGCGCGCTTGCTCTCTTCGGAGACCTCACCGGCGGCCTCTTTGGCGGCCGATTTGGTTTCCTCTTTTACGTCCTCGACGGCGTCTTTGGCAGCCGATTGTGCTCTCTTGGCCACCGATTGCGCTTCGCGACGGGCCTCGTCGACGAATTCATCGCGATATTCGCCCATCAGCCTGCTTTCCGTTTCCGACGTGGGCAGCGCCCAGCCGACGAGTGCACCCAGGGCCAGAGCGGCGGCGCCCATAGCCATCGGATTGTCGCGCATCATCTCTTGCATGTTGCGCTTGGCGTGTCGCGTTTGCCGGCGGGCTCGGGTGCGCATGCGGCGAGCGCGTTCCCGGGCTTCGTCCGTCAGCTCGTCCCACTCTCTTTCGGCTTCATGGGTGAGCTCATCCCACTGTTGTGAGGCTTCGTCACGGAGATGTTCGACGCGTTGGCGCGCCTCCTCCGTTGTCTCCGAGACGCGCTCGGAGGCTTCGTCACGAAGGTGTTCGGCGCGTTGGCGCGCTTCTTCCGTGGCGCCCTGAACGCGCTGACCCATGTCGCTCCTGCCTTCTCCAGCCTGGCGACGGGCGCGACGATAGCCTTCTTCCGTGCGGTAGGTGGGGCGAGAGTGCCGGGCGGGATTGTCGCTTGTGAATCGTTCGCTTTCCCAGCGCTCTTCGCCGTAACCATAATCCTCATAGGCGTACTGGTCGTAGCGCCCGCGGCGCAATTGACCGGCATCCCCGCTGTCACGGCTCGAGGTTTCCATAATCAACCAGCCCAGCCCAACGCCCACAAGGGCGGCGGGGACAGGATTATCTTTGATGGTGCGCATCGCGTTACTGCGCCAGTTGTCCGCTTTTTCTGTTGCTCTGTATGTCATTTCCTTTACTCTCCCTATGGTGGCGTCTTCAACTTCGTCTTTGGCGCGGGCTACTGCCTGATCCACGCGCCATTCTGCTTCAAATTTCAGTCGCTCGGGATCCAGCCGTTCCTGGAGTTCATCCAGCGTTCCGGCCATCTCCTGTCGCGTCCGTTCGATTTCCCGCTCTAGCTGCTCGGGATCTTCTGCCATCGTACGGCGACCGCTTATCTGATTTCTTGTTTCAGCCATTCTGCACTCTCCTCTAATGAGTTGACCGTTCTACGCGGCACCATGTCCATCTGTTTCAGCTGGCCGTAGCCAACGCCGACCATGATAGCGCCAATGATGGCCACGCCGCCGCCGACGATGAGCGCAGCAAGCCACAGTTCGATGACGTTGGCCAGAGCGATGACGGCGGTGATCATGAGACCCAGAAGGCCTGCGTAAAGAATGAGACCGCCTGCGGCGAGCATCGCCGCGCTTCGTCCCATCTTGGCCACTCGATTCTTAATTTCGAGCCGCGCCAGCTGCATTTCCTGACGCAGCATAGTGTTCATCTGGCGCGATAAATCGCCGAAAAGCTCAGAAAGGGGACGCTGATGCGGTACGTCTGTCGTGTAGCCGCGCTCGCGGCGAGAGCCGTCACCGGCGGGGTGTTCGCGCTCGTATCCTGCCTGTCTGGGAATTGTCATGAGCTATCTACCTCCGTCGTAGATTCATGCCGGCCCGAGGGCAGGGTGGACTCGCCAGTTGTCGTGCCGCTTGCCGTGCGGCGCGTTTCCCCACTGTCGCCGCGCCCCACATCATAGCTGCGCGGAGCATAGGCGTCGCGTCCTTGTTCATAGTAGTCGCCGGAACGATAGTCGCCTGAGCGGTAGTGGCCGGATTGGCGATACTCACCCTCGTATAGGTTTCGCTCGCTGCTCTTGAAAAAACGAGAGACGAGAAGGCCCAGACCGAACGCGCCGCCAAGGAATATTTCAGGTTTGCGGCGGGCAAAATCTTCGGCGTCGGTCAGAATATCGTCAACGCTACGCTGGTTGATGTAAGTCGAGGCGTTTTCCAGTTTGTCGGCAATTTGTGTGGCGTAGTGGGCCACAGGCTCCTCATTCTGTCTGCGCAACTGCTCGCCTGAACTGCGAAAGGCGCGGGCGATGCTGTTAATCTCCGAGCTTACCTGGCTCTTGCGCGCTTCGGCCATGGAGCGCGCTTCGCCCTTGGCCTGTTCCGCCACCTGGCGCGTCTGTTCCTTAGCCTGGTGGGCGGCTTCGCCAGCCTTTTGCTTCACTTCCGAAGCTTTACCCTGTTCTTCGGTTCTGTTTCTCTGTTGGGACGTGGTGGGATTCTGTTCGTGAGTGGTCATTGCTTTACTCCTTTTCCTGTACGGTTTACCTTTAGGTCTCAATGAAGGAGCGTGAATGCTCCATCCTACAGCGCTAAATGTGAAATGTAGTCTGTGGCACGTACTCTACTATTAATGATAGGGTTCAGAGGGGTAATCACAATGGGGTATGACCCTACTTGTGGGCAAGATAATCCCCTACTTTGGCGGTTGCAGGGGTGCGGGTAACAGGTTTGCAAGCTTGCAGGCGCGAAGCGTTGAAAGGGGTGAGAGGCGAGGTATAATATAGTGTAGTTGTGGTAGCGTTGATTTCGTGTCTCTAAGACACAGCTAGTGTTTTCGTTATGGGGCGGGACGACACAGTTGCCCGAGCGGGCATCGAGCAATTGTTTGAGCAGTGCAACTGAATAGATGCGGCAAAAGGAGGTGGTGCACACACCTAGTTGGTTTCACTTGTCGATTCTGGTAAATGGTATGTGACCAAAGCCATCTTTGGTTGATGAAAAGGAGGAAAATACCATGGATTCCACAGCTGCAGAACACTCAGAGACTGAATTAACAGCAGAACAGATTTGGACAGTAGAGGAGGGTGAACGCAGGTCGCCGGGTGTCATTCACATCGTGACTCTCGCACTGCTGATCGGTATCGGTTTCGTGGTGGGGGCTTTTGGGAGCATAAGCTTTCCGTTAGGCTTCGGAGTGAACTTCTTCTGG
>CAYSMQ010000346.1:0-5389 GCA_964432035.1 uncultured Ardenticatenaceae bacterium | reverse complement strand
TGTTGCGGACCCTGAGCCAGGGTGATGCCCTGCGGTGCGTACACACGCATATAGCTCCAGTAGCAGCGATTCATGAGGTTGTCGTAGGTGATGCCTTCCACATACGCGACGATCTGCTCGCACGGCGTCTCGCTGGCGTTACCCGTATGCCGGTGGTTGACGGTCAATGTCGCTGCGCCGGTTCCATTCTCGCGCAATTCGACGTCGTAAGTCAGCTCGCGTTCTACCAGGGGATTGACTTTGTTATAGCCTACGTTTGTCTCTACCAGCATTAGAAAGTCGCCTTCGGTGGGTGGTTCCAGACGCCCATCCCAATTGATCTGATCCAGTATGGCAGCAACCTGCGGCTCACGCACGTAGAACTGGAGGTGTTTCTCTGTGGCGGCGCGGTGTATCGTCTCGGCCAAAAACAGAGGATCGATATTGCGGAAGTCCCCGAGAAGGCGTCGCCGCATGGCGTCTGCCAGCGGCGCCAGGAAATCCTTACGCTCGCCGACCCATTCTGAAAACGACTCCTCATCACCGGCGGCCCATGCCTCACGAAAGCTAGCGACGGCGTTGTTGCTGTTCACAGGCCTTTGCAGTTCTGCAAGTTCGACGGGCCCCGTTAC
This sequence comes from uncultured Ardenticatenaceae bacterium, assembly GCA_964432035.1. Taxonomy (GTDB): domain Bacteria; phylum Chloroflexota; class Anaerolineae; order Promineifilales; family Promineifilaceae; genus JAAYYY01. The sequence goes on along the minus strand of CAYSMQ010000346.1, from coordinate 4,778 downwards.
GGCCAGTAGCATAGCCACAAATTCCTGGTCAATTGCGATTGCACCGTCAAGCTCCTGCGTGCTGTCCTGTCCATAGTTGTAAAGCTGCATCGCCTGTTCGGCCGAGGTGGGATAATCTGGCCAAAAGTTGGCATCCCGGAACAGGAACAGTTCCAGTCCCATCAAATCGTAAAAGGGGGTTGGTGGAAAATCGTAGGGTTTGTTGCGCCAATCATCGATTACATTACCGTCCTCAAAGGAAAGTGAGACAATTCGACCGCTTTCCAACATTAACAGGCCGGCGCCCGTCAAGAATCCTCCGGTAGGGCGGATCTCATCTTCGTTCTGCGCCAGTAGCAGATAGGTGCGCGGTCCGTCGTTGCCCACTAGCGCGGGCAAGACGGTCAGCAGCTTGAGTTCGTCTGCCAGATAGAGTTTGCCGTCCACCATCTCCAACAGGGTGCGCACGCGCCAGGGCAGTGCCTCCACATTCTCGATTCGTCCGCGCGCCTCAATTGCGCGATCCAGGGCAGCGCTTGCGGCAAGTAAGTCTGGTTCAGCATCCTCGACGATGGGCAGTAGCTGAGGCAGGAGGTCGCCGCCGCTGGTCGTGTCATCTTGCACCAAATCGAGCGCGGGTTTGAGCCCACGAACGGCATGGGCCGCAGCCTCTGAGCCACTATCCGCCATTTCCATCAGCGCCTCACCGTTGCCCAGAAGCGGACCGACGCGCGGAACCCAGGTTAGGTACCTGCCCAAGGGTAACAGATAACCTACTTCTCGCTCGAGGGCAACGACGTCACGCCGCAAGTTATAGACAAGCGCCTCAGCCTGGTCAGGGTCGACGTTCATGACGCCGTCAGCAGCCAGTGTCTCTGCCTGCGCCTGATATCCTTGAAATGATTGAGCCAGACCAAATAAGCGCCAGCCCTTAAGTCCGGCGGCCAAAAATAGCACCAGAACGCCGGCGAGCAGGAGAATCAGCGGGAGTCGCGGGAAACGACCCGTGACTTCAGTTTCGTTCACAGTGTCCTCTAGGTTCATGTCGATACATCTTCACAACGATATTGCAGAATGCCACCGGCGTCGATCTGTAGCTCACACCAGGGACGGAGTCCTTCGTTGAGCATCCGCAAAGCAGACAAATCGTCTCGTTCCAGCCCTTGCAACGACGGATGGGTGCGCACGGTGCGCGACCGGTACCAGTCAAAGGCAAGGAGATTGCTGTCAATAATCACCACGTCTCTTCGTTGCCCTTCTACGTGTTGTAGGTACCACAAAGAAAACGTGGTGTGATCGCCCGTCGTAACAATAATAGCGTTTTGTGGAGCCTCCCGCAGCGGCGATTCCGCCAGCGCTCGCGCCTCAGTATGGTTGCTCAGGTCAATCTCCTGAAAGTTTAACACGAGCAGCGCCAGCGGCAAAAGCAGGTAAACGGGTCGCGCTTGCTCTAAGGTCAGACCTACCAGGAGGCACAGAATGGCTAATGCGGGAAGCACGACAACCAGCGCATCGTCAGCATCGTAGCCAAAGGCGTAGATGAAATACAGCGTCGCCGTCGGCAATAGGGCCGTCGTCAACCGTTCCGTTGTGCTCGGCAAGACGTGTCGGCGCGCGATGATCAAGAGCAGTAAGATGACAGCTATCCATAGGGTCGGCTCATTGTTCCAGGCGGCAAGCCGGCTGCGCCAGGCGTCTACGGGGAGTGAGAGGACATTGGTCCGGTAAAGGCGGGCCGACACCAACCACCACCAGTTGGCGACGTTGTCAACACGACCCCAGACTACCGGGCTACCACCAGCGGCGAAGACGGGAAGTGTGAGAAGCGGACTGAGGCCCGCGAGCGTACCGAGCACTGCCTGCTTCCAGTGCCTACGTTGCAGTACAACCGCAGCCGGTACGAAGAGAAACAGCGATGTAAGATGTGTCGTTACGGCCAATCCCAGCGTGACTCCCATGAGCAATGCGACGCGTGGCGCCTGCCGGCGAAACATGAACCAGAGCGCCAGGCTTACAACCAGCATGTTCAGCGCGTAAACCTCGGCAATGATGGCCTGTCCCCACACAAGCGGCAAAAATGCAAAGCACAATCCAGCGCTTATCGCTGGAAGGAAGCGGGTATGCCAGACAGAATCGCTGTCGGTTCGCTCATCGGCTTGCACCGCGGCAACCAATCCGGAAATGAGCCCGGCTGCAAGGGCCATGGAGATCGCCGACAGCAAGTTAAAGCGGAAGGCAACCGTGCCGATGGGTACAAAGCTGACCAATTTTCCGAGCATGACGTAGAGTGGATATCCCGGCGGATGTGGAACGCCCAACGTGACGGCAGCGGTAATCAGTTCGGCTCCGTCTGCGCCATGATTAGCCCAGGTGAGATCCGGCGCAAGTGAAAGGGCGTATACGGCGAATGCCGCTGCCGCTGTGAAAACGGCGACGAACGGCGGGCGTTCAAGCCGGCTAGCGTGCACCCTCGCCTCGCAAAACGGCCGGCAGCGTGCGGGCAATAATGGCTAAGTCGCGGCGGAAACTGTAATTTTCGATGTAATTCAGTTCCAGGCGCACGCGGTCGTCAAGCGACAGGTCGCCGCGCCCGTTGACCTGCATGGGCCCGCTCAGGCCCGGCTTAATGGAAAGGCGGCGCCGGTGCCAGTCATTGTACATGGCCACGATGCGCACTTCTTCAGGGCGGGGGCCGACCAGACTCATCTCCCCTTTGAACACGTTCCAGAACTGGGGTAGCTCGTCAAGGCTCCACCGCCTTAGAAAACGGCCTACTCGCGTCCGGCGCGGATCATCGTCCAGTTTGAACACCGGCTCCTCCAGGCTCTCTAGCGAAATCAGCTCATCCAGCTCCTCTTCGGCCTGCACGTGCATAGAACGGAACTTGTATATCGTGAAAGGCTTGCCGCCCTGGCCGACGCGCGTCTGTTTAAAGAATACAGGCCCGGGGGAATCGAGCTTGATGGCCATGGCAATGAAGGGCCCTGTAGCAGCGGTCAAAAGGAGACCTAGCGCACCGCCCATGATATCGAGCCCACGCTTGGCAACGTAGGCGATGCCGCCGATCGTCGATTGCGTACCCGTGATGCCAGGGCGCGGCCGGACGACGCCTGCGGAATAGCCGAAACCGAGGGCCAGGGCACGCACCGCCAGCAGAGCGGGGGCAGCCAAGGCAACTGCCTTATCTTTGCGCCATGCCTTGCGTGCAAATGGAATCGTCGACACTAGAAAGAGCGCCAGAAAGACGATGACCGCCAGCAAGGCCCAGGGAAAGAGGACAGCTGCGAACAGAGCCAGCAGCGCGAGGGCGACTAGTCCCATCTGAAACTTCATGACCTGTGGGGTGTGCGAGTCGCGAACGCCCCGTTCCGGAAAGCGACGCACGACCTGCGCCTTCCAGAAGCCGATGATGAACTTCTTGCGAAAGTAATCTATTGCATCAGCAGCATGCCGGTGAAAGACGACGGCGGTGGGTTGAAAGACCATGCGGTAGCCGCGAGTGGCAAGGCGGAACGAAAGCTCCTGATCTTCCAGGTAAGGGAAGCTTTCGTCGAAGCCATTATTGGCGACGAGCACGTCACGGCGATAGGCGGCGCTATATGTGTCAATGAAGTCAATGTAACGTTGCCCGTGCAATAGGTCGTACTTGTCCTCATACTCAATCTGCACGAACCGAGCCACAAGCGAGCGTTGCCTCGTGGCGTAAGTGCCCTTACAACCGGCGAGTTCGGGATCGTCAAACGGTTGTAGGACTTGCTCTAACCAATCTTCCTTTGGCGCACAGTCGGCGTCGGTAAAGCAGATAATCTCCCCGGCAGTAGCCCGGATGCCTGCATTGCGCGCTCCGGCCGGGCGCCCACGCTCCTGGCGGATGACGTGGGCGCCCATGCTTTCTGCAATATCTGCCGTCTCGTCCTGCGATCCGTCGTCCACGACGATGATTTCGTAACAGTCACGGCAAACGGTCTGCTCGCTTAGAGCACTGATGCAACCCTCGATTGTGGCGCCGGCGTTGAATGCCGGCACAACAACAGATGCGCGGGGATGAGCACTCATATCAGTCATGGTGAGAGCCGCTACGACGCGCTGCCGCGATTCCGCCAAAGACAATTTGTGGAATGACGACGACGAGATGGTAAATGATGGTATAGGTAAGAATCAGCGCGCTGTTTTCTATGTCGAAGAACTGCAACATAAAGGCCACAAGGAATTCGAAGACGCCCACCTTAGCCGGCGTGGAGGGCGGCAGCGTGCCCACGGTTAGCACCACATGTATGGCAGCCGCCGGTACAAGTCCGAGGCCAATACCCACTGCCGGAAACAGGACCCATGGTGTCAGTACAGATAGGAGCGCGATGAAGGCGGATACAAGAAGCAACACAAATATTGCCCGCGCATTACGCAAGGCGGCGAGCCCTTCCAGGCCCGCCACAAATATTGAAAGCGCGCGCTTGCGTATGGGCGCAGGCAACGGTCTGGCCACCGTTTGGGCCAGTTGTAGAGCCAGATCCGTCCTCAATGCAACCGCGATCAACCCTAGAAGCGCTACGACGCCAAGGCCGGCCATGACGGCGCCGGACTGTCCCACAAAATTGGGTATCACCAGGAAGGGAATGAAACGCGCCAGGGTGAGGACCAGCATGATCAGGTCCAACACTTTCTCCACCACGAGCGTTCCCAGGGCCCGGGCGCGGCTTTGTTCAGTGCGCGCGCCAAGGTCGTATACGCGAGCTATCTCACCCAAGCGCAAAAATGGCACTGCCGTATTGACCAGTTGGCCAAGGGACAGTGACCAGAAT
>CAYSMQ010000345.1:3961-5394 GCA_964432035.1 uncultured Ardenticatenaceae bacterium | reverse complement strand
TAATCTGAAATGTGATTTGTGAATTCCTTGAGACAGATTATAGCGGAGATTGGATACAGAGGAACGAAGCCTTATCCGTTGGGACGCTCCCGCGGAACAACGGTGCGCAGCAAGATCAGCGCGCCCACGAAGAGCACGGCGCCATGCACTAGGAACATAAGATTTAACTCCAATTGGGCAAGAAAGAACTCCCACCATACCTGCGCTCGCCAAAACTCGACGATCAGCCACAACAAATATCCGTGCGTGGCCACAATGGCTACCGTGTATACAAGCGCCAGCACGCGCTGCACCGCGCTCAGCTGCCCCCACGAAATCTTTGGCATGAGCACGAGTGCCGCGAAAGATCCCGGGCCTACCAGGGGCACCAGTCCAAGAAGACCGACGACCACCTGAACGCCTGCCTCTGAGGGGCGCGCGCCAACCCATCGCAGCACGCTATCGAAGGTGTACCCTGTGGCTACCACGAGGGCAAGACCGGTCGTGAGCAGAAAAGTTGTGCCGTACTTCGTAACATAGGCCGGACCAAGACTAAATATGCCGGCAAGAAACCAGGCCAACGCTACCGGCCATACGTCCGTCCACGTGATGACCGGAACCTTGAAATCTTCAGCCGTCACGGGGTCCATGGACGGCGTATTGCTTGCTTCTGTCGCCACCTGTTCGCGGGCCACCGTGCCGGCAGGTCGCGTCGTGGGGGCCGTCTGAGACGCTTCCTGCAAAGCCGACGACGCCGCCCGTCGCACCGTAAAACTATCATCGGATGCCGCTAGTTCTTCCAGCTTCTCGTTTGCCAGCCGTGCCGTCGCTGCATCGTCGCCGCGCGCGAGCGAGGCCAGTTCATCCACGGCGCGGAAGCGAATCATGGGATCCGTCTCGTCGAGCTGCGCCTGTAGCTCGTCAGGCAGACGCCGGCGTGGGCTGCGCGCCAGGATCAGCTCCCCCGTCTGCTCATACACCCACTTGCCCGGTGTCTGTCTTGGCGACAGTTGCCGCACGCGATGGTAAACGTAGTCATAAAGCTCCTCCGGCGTGATATAGCCGTCTTCGTCCAGATCTGCGTCGCCTGTGCGCATCCCCTCGATTAAGGCGCCGGTGAAGACCGACGTTTGCGCGCTGCCGGTCACCTCATCCCCTTCAAACGCATACTCCGTTGCCTTGCTCGCCGCCAGCACAATGTGGCCCGTTCCGTCCCCGGCAAACGCCTCGCCAATGCCCACCTGTGTGCCTACCCCACCGCCCTTGGCGCTACGGTCGAATGCGCCGCTGTGGCAACAGTCCAGAATCAACACCTGCCGCCGCGAGCGGCAGCGGCGCATCAGGCGGTTGACGTAATAGGCCGTCACCGCCGTGGCATCCAGTAGATCGCGCTCCGTGTCCGGCGTCGCCAGGTATAGCTGTCCCTCCGCGTCCAGCACGCCGTGGCCCGAAAA
>CAYSMQ010000345.1:0-3951 GCA_964432035.1 uncultured Ardenticatenaceae bacterium | reverse complement strand
CGTACCCCTCGATCCGGCGCGCGGCCCACGCCGCCCTCGAGGGGCGCGGGCTCCCCGGCGGGCCGGTCCGCTGAGCGGGCTCAGCGGACCGGCCGCTCGGGCCGCCGCTGCAGCGCGTCGAGCAGGCGGGACGCGGTCCGGGGTCCGATCCCGGGGACCCGGGTGCCGTGGCCCGAGAAGTAGAGCAGCAATAAGTCGTCACGTTGGCGATCATGGAAGAAACGGGCTATCTCACGGCGCACGTCTCCGTGAGGCCTGTTACGCAAAATTTGCACCTTGTCGAAGGCTCCCCGCTGCGGATCCTCCAGCAGGTCGGCGAACGCGGCAATATCGGCCTGAGGCGCGGTCAAACGTGCTAACGTGGGATCATGGTAGTCGTCATTGCCAATTACCAGAGCAACGCGTTGGGCCATCTCTAGGATTCAGCCGGGGCATCCTCCGGCGTTTCGCCTTCCTCAGCGACAATCTCCTCGGACTCCGTGGCACTGTCAGGCGCGGTATCCGATTTTGACGGAGACGGCTCCGATTTCATCGGCTCTGCGACATCGGCGTCGTCCTTGGCGTCCAGGCATGTTTCTAGCATTTTCTGCAGGGCGGCCGGATCCAGTTCTGTCCCCTTTAGCTCCACGACGCAATCACCGGCCGACAGATGCAGGCTGGTTCCTTCGTTTCGCCGCACCCACGACGTCAGCGTCCTGAAGAGCGATTTGAGAACGGCCGGATCGAGAATGAGACGCAGTGCACCCCAACTGAAGGCGTCCAGCGCCTTGGCGCCGGGCGGCGGCGTCTCTGCCTCGCTCACGGGCTGCACGTCTGCGACCGGTGCATCCAGAAGCTCGGCCCGCAGATTCCGCGCCAGCCTGTCAAGTTCCACGCTGTCTGCTGCATGAGCGGTCTCCACACGCAACAAAAATTCGCGAGTTCTGTCTGCCATAGGACCTCCTGGAGCGTCAGCTGCTTCACACATCGTGGAACGCTGCTCACCTGGCACTCACTACATTCATCATTATTCAATATCAGTGGGGAGTATGTCAACATGCATGTTTGTTTTTCCCCCGCCTGTTCGCCCTGCCTCAATGGCCCTCACCTCCCCTGTTTCATCATGCTCCCACCCACAACCACCGCTCATCCGACAAATCCTTCAAGAACGGCGACGGCAAACTCCCATCATACGTCAAAAACAAACGGCGCATCGCCCGCGTGCAACCCACAAAAAGCAACCGCCGTTCCGAGGCCTCGTGCTCCGCAATCTCCTCCGCCTCCGTCGCCGTCGTCTGCCGTGGCAGGCGGTCGGCCTCCACGTGTGCGATGGCGACAATTGGAAACTCCAAGCCCTTCGCCGCGTGTAGCGTCAGCACCTTCACGCCCGGCGCTTCCAGATCCAGGTCGCGGCTGCTCATAAACTGCGCCGTTAACCCCTGGTTACTCATCTGCTGCGCCAGGCTGCGCCCTAGTGTGCTAGAGGAAACCAGCACCGCCGCCGCATTGATCGGCAGGCGTAGCTCCCGCGCCGCCCGCCACAAATTCTCCGCCAGCCAGCGCGCCTGATCCGCCGCCCCGTCCGCCGCATAAATCAGCGGCGGATCGCCGCGATGCACGTACTCCTGTTCCATGGCCTCCGCATCCCCACCCTCCGTCGCCGCCAGCAACTCCGCCGCCGCCTCCGCAACGTCCCGCGTGCTGCGATAATTGCGGCGCAAAATGCGCGTGCGACCTACAACCTGCAACTGGTCGTGCACGTGGCTCCAGCGAAAGCCCTTGTTGTACAGACTCTGGTTGGCGTCCGCCGTCAGAAAAAGGCCGCTCGGCTCCCGCGCCAACTCCACTGCCAGCGCCAGCGCCGCCGGCGTCAGATCCTGCGCTTCGTCCACGATCACATAATCCCAGCGCCGCTCAAACTCCCCGCTGCGCACCCGGTCCAGCGCAAATTGTCGCAGCTGCCCCCAGCTGTACAAACCTCGCTGCCGCAGCGCCTCGCGATACGTTTCATAAAGCTGCCACACCGCCTCGCGCAACGACTTATTGAACGGAATGCCGCGCCCCGCACGAACCGCCTGCACATAGTCCGCCTCGCTGCGGCAATCCTGCCCCTCCACCACCCACTCGAACTCCTCCAGCAAATACTCGTCGCGCAGTTTCTGCAGCGCTGACGTCACCAACAACTTATCCAGATCGCCAAACGCCGCCGGGCGCAACTGGTTGCGCGCGTAGCGCAGCGCCTCCATCATCTCCTTCTCGCCGGCAAGCTTGAACGACTCCCCGCTGGCGCTGGCAATCCAGTACACCGTCTTATCCAGCGTCGTCACCCGGATATGGCCCGGCAAACTGTCTTTCTCTTCCAGATCCAATACGTCCCGCAGCAGCTGCCGCAGCAGGCTCTCGCTGGCGTTCGTAAGCGCGTTCGTATACGTCGTAAACAAGATTTCTGGCGGCTCTCCCGGCAGCCCGCCCGACCGCGCTTCTTCCATATAGTGCCTGACCAGCTCACGCAGGCGATACAGGGCCACCGTCGACTTGCCCGACCCCGGTCCGCCCTTCACCAGCGTGGGCCCCGACAGCGCCCAATCCACCAGCGGCCGTTGCCGCTCGTCCAGGTGCAGCAAGAACGCGCTCAGCGTACCCTCTGCATAACGCTCCAAATCCGCCGGGTCAAACAACGCCAGATCCGGCTCCTGCGCGATCTGAGCCACATCCTTCTCATATACCGCATCCATTACCCGTTCCACGGCCTCCGGCGGCGCTTCCGCTAAGAGCAGGTCGTCCTCCGTGCGGCATGCCAGGAACACCTCGTGATGCGCCTCCGCAATGCGCAGCCGCGCCAGCATCTCCGCCGTAATGCGCCGCGGCAGCCAGGCCTTATCGGTCTCTTCGTCATGCTGCTCCTGCTCGCCCAGGATCCACTCCGGGTGCTCCGTCCACTGCGGAGCCTTCTCCTTCTTTGGCTCCAGCTGCGCAGCAAGCTCTCGGCCAAACGTCATCGTAAAACTCTCATCGCGCCAGCCCTCGTAATTAAAGCGCTCGTAGATGCTGCCCCGCGGCCCAATCGCCAGCAGCTGTATCACGTGGGCGTCTTTGACCACGCTATAGACCAGCCGGTGGTCGCCCAGCCGGTAACGCCACACGTTGTCATACCCCAGCAGCGGCTTAATCGTGTTCCCGCGAGGCTGCGCCGGATTCCTGGCCAAATCCGCCACCGCCGCCGTCGCCTGCTTCTGCAAATCCTTAGGCAACTCCACGAAATCGGAATCGTAGCTGGGTTTATGGGTGATGAAATAGGTCACGCGCTTCGCCTCTAACTTGTAGGGGTAGCCACAATCAAGCGACCACTCCCCTGCTTGAACTTCCCACTCTCACTTTATGCAAAATAGAAGGCCGGCGCAATAGGACTAAAGCGCCTGTTCCGCCTCACCCGTGTTTGTTTGTGCTGGCTGCCAACCCTGCCCGCTTCTGGTTGCCTACGGCGATCACTTCCTCGATCTTGACAAGCACGTCCCGCGCCCGCCGCACCCGATCCCGCAATGTCTCCAGATCTTCCGGAACCTTTTCCAGCATGGGACGTACCGGGTGCATGATGTCGTTTCGCAGCTCGTTTAAGCCGCCCAAGTCGTCTTTCACCGCCGATCGCGACGTGTACCCCAGCGGCGAACGCAGCGCTTCATTCTTTCCGATAATCGAGATTAGATCGGACAGATACAGCAGCTCCACAACGTCGATATCTGCGTTGCCCTCCTCCATCACCTGCAACTCTTTCTCAAGATACTCACGCCGCTTTCCGCTCACGCTTTCTAACAGCCTGTCCAGATCATTATCAAACATCTCTGCCACCAACGCGCCCAGGTTCATCTCCAGATCGCCGATAAGGCTGTAGAGAAAAGCGCGAACCGGCAACTTGTTAAGATCGGCCGGCGTCACCAGCCCTTGAATGCTTTGACCGTAGATGACGAAAAACCC
>CAYSMQ010000344.1:0-5411 GCA_964432035.1 uncultured Ardenticatenaceae bacterium | reverse complement strand
GGCGGCGCGCGAGCTTGCCGAACAGTCGAAGGGACGACGGCGTGGTAAGGACGAAGAGAAGCCGCAACTCCCTGATGAGCAGCAGCGCCAGCTTTTTTACAAGGGCGTACTGTATTAAGGAGCCACTATGATAGGAAAGAAAGAAAGCAACGGTGTTACAGAAGAGAGCGTACGCCAGGCGCTTTCTACAGTCATTGAACCTGAACTGCATCGCGATCTGGTCTCGCTCAATATGATTCGCGAACTACAGCTTGATGGGAATGACGTAACCTTCACCATCATGCTCACAACGCCTGCCTGCCCCTTGCGTGGGAAAATGGAAAGCGACGCGCGCGCGGCGCTGTCCCAGATTGACGGCATTGGCGAGGTAATTATTAACTGGGATGCTAACGTGCCGGAAGACCGGCGCATCAACCAGCAGGTGGGACAGCAGTTTCGCAACACCATCGCCGTTTCCAGCGGTAAGGGCGGCGTTGGCAAATCCACAGTCGCCGTCAATTTGGCCATCTCGTTGGCCAAAGAAGGGGCGCGCGTAGGTCTGTTGGACGCCGACATCCTGGGCCCCAATATCCCTATGATGATGGGTGTGGAGAAGATGCCGCCGCCACGCGAGCGCAAAATGGTGCCCGCCGAAGCCTTTGACGTGAAATTTATCTCTACGGGTTTCCTGGTGAAAGCCGATCAGCCTCTTGTGTGGCGTGGGCCGATGCTACATAGCGCGATCCGCCAGCTGCTGACGGATGTCAACTGGGGAGAATTGGATTACCTGGTCATTGACCTGCCGCCCGGTACGGGCGATGCGCAGCTATCGCTGGCGCAGGCCATTCCGCTGTCTGGCGCGATCATTGTTACACAGCCGATGGAGGTTGCCGCGGCCGACGCGCTTCGCGGACTGAAGATGTTTGAGAAGCTGGATGTGCCCATTATCGGTATCGTGGAGAACATGAGCGGCGAATTCTTTGGCGAGGGCGCCGGCGAACATCTGGCGGAGAAGTACGAGACGGCTTTTCTGGGCACGGTGCCGCTGGATGCAAACGTGCGCAAGGGCGGCGACACGGGAGAGCCAATCGTCGTTAGCTTCCCGGACTCTCCCGCGGCCCAAGCGTACCGCGAGATTACGCAGAAAGTTGCCGCGCGAGTCAGTGTGCTGACGCTGGGTAGCAAAGATAACGTCATCCCCATTCAAATGATCAACTGACCACCGAAAACGACAACTGAAACGCGAATGGCAGGCCTGTCCCAGGACCTGCCATTTTTCTTTTTAGGCGCCGGAGAAGATAAGTTCGGCGTGGGCGTTTGTTGCATCGCACTTAGCGCAACGTTAAACTTGTTGGACGATTCACTTTATTGGGAGACATTATGACGAACGCAATAGGTGTTCGCTTTCAGAAACTCGGAAAGCTTTATCACTTCGACCTTGGCGATCAAAACGAGATTGAGCCGGGCGATCATGTGATTGTGGAAACCAAGCGGGGCCGGCAGTTGGGCCAGGTAATCTCGCATATCGAGCCAGACAAGGTTTTTCAGGGTCGCGGTCTGCGGCCGATTGAACGTAAGGCGACGCCTCGCGACCTGATCATGCAGCAGGTGTGGCAGGAGAAAGAGTTGTCGGCGTTGATCAGCTGCCGTGAAAACGCTGCCAATCTTGACATCCGCGACGTCAAATTCGTGAAGGCCGAGTATAGCTTTGACGGTTCCTGGCTAACGTTCTACTATGCCACGGAAAATAAGAAGACCAACCTGAATAATTTGCGCAATTCGCTGAAACGCAGCTTTCAAACGAGGATCGAGCTACAGCTTGTTGGCCCGCGTGATGTGGCCAAAATCCTGGGTGGACATGGCGCCTGTGGCGGGCCCCGCTGTTGCTCGACGTTCCTCACGGACTTCAGCCCCATTTCCATCAAGATGGCTAAGGAGCAGGGCATATCTCTGAATCCCCAGGAAATCACGGGCATGTGCGGTCGTTTGCGCTGCTGTCTGATCTACGAGTACGAGCAATACGTGGAAGCCAAGAAACACCTACCCAAGAAGGGTAAGAAGATCGGCACACCCCACGGCGAAGGAAAGGTGCGCGATGTGCTGGCCATGCGCGACGCCGTTGTCGTCGATGTTGAGGGCGAGCGCTATGAAGTGCCGCGCGAGCAAATAGAACCGTTAGAAGAGCTGAAGGCGTTGCAGAAAAAAGCCGAACAGGGATGTTCCAAGCACGAGAACGGTGGCTGTGACTGCGGCGCGCGTTAACAAGGTGAAGAACAGAGAACATGAGCGACGAGCAAACGACGCAGAAAGTTAGTGTAACTCCGGACTGGGCGTGGGAGCTGGTTCAAGAGTTTGTTAAAGAAGATGGTTTGCGCCGCCACATGTTAGCCGTCGGCGCGGCGATGGCCTGGTATGCTCCGCGCCTGGACGGCGATGCCGATTATTGGCGCGCCGTTGGCATCTTGCACGATTTTGATTGGGAAATTCATTCGGACCTGGATAGCCATCCCATGGAAGGTGCAAAAATCTTGCGCGAACGCGGGGTCGACGAAGAAACGATTCGAACGATTCTTTCGCACTATGAAGAAGGGACTGGCGTGAAGCCTGAGAAGGCGATCGATTACGCGCTACTAGCCTGCGACGACATTACGGGCCTGATCACAGCTGTGACGTTAGTGCGGCCCTCGCGCGATATTGGCGACGTCAAACTGAAGTCGGTGCGTAAGAAATGGAAGGACAAGCGCTTCGCCGGGGGTGTGGATCGTGCGCACGTGCAAAAGGCGGTGGACGTTTTCAGCGAGAACTGCTTCGACGGGCAGCTGGACCTGTGGCAACATATTTCGAACGTGTTGCAGGCTATGCAAGAAGAGGCGGCGACCCTAGGATTAGACGGCAAAGGCAACTGAGTGGTGAATAGACAAGAAGATCTGACCGTTGAAGCCGCGCTTGCCTTGGTTCTAGAAGGTTTTGATGTTCTCGCTTCAGAACGTGTCCCCATATTGGATGCCCTGAATCGCATACTGGCCGAGCCGGTGGCTGCACGCGACAGCTTGCCGCCGTTTGCAAACTCGGCCATGGATGGCTACGCGTTGCGCGCCACAGACGTGGAAGGCACAAGTAGAGAGACGCCCGCGAAGCTACAGGTAGTGGACGATATTGCCGCCGGGAGTCCATCTGACGTTGAAATCGAACCTGGCACGGCCGCGCGGATTATGACCGGCGCGCCGCTACCTGCCGGTGCCGATGCAGTGGTTCCCGTGGAATCGACCAGCGAGCCGTGGCGCGCGGCGGTGCGCACGCTGCCAGAAGAGATTGAAATATACGAGACTGTAGCAGAGGGTGCATACGTGCGTTATCCCGGCGAGGATATCGAGGCGGGCGCCGAGGTCTTGCCGGCCCAGCATCTGTTGCGACCGCAAGAAATCGGCGTTCTGGCGTCGCTCGGGGTGCCGGAGGTAGCAGTGGTACGCAAGCCGCGCGTGGGAGTTTTGGCTACGGGCGACGAGTTAATCGCCGTCGAAGAGGCCCTGCAGCCGGGTAAGATTCGCAACAGCAACAGCTACGCGCAGACGGCGCAAGTTTTGAACCTTGGCGCCGACCCGGTCGTGCTGGGTGTCGCGGGGGACAGTGAAGCGGACGTGCGTGAACGGCTTCAGGCGGGGTTGAACGCAGGCGTTGACTTATTTATCAGTTCTGCAGGCGTTTCCGTGGGCGCTTACGATGTCGTCAAAGCGGTGCTGGAAGCGGAAGGCAATGTTGGCTTCTGGCGCGTGCGCATGCGGCCGGGAAAGCCGCTGGCCTTCGGCACATACCAGGGTGTGCCCTACTTGGGCCTGCCCGGTAATCCGGTTTCTGCCATGGTTTCGTTTGAGCGGTTTGCGCGCCCGGCAATCTTAAAGATGGCAGGCCACCGGCGCCTGGAGCGGCCGTCAGTCGACGTTATCTTACAGGAAGGTGTGCGTTCGGACGGCCGGGAAACGTATGCTCGGGCGATTGTGACGAAAGAGTCAGGCGGGGATTATGTTGCTATCTTAACGGGAAGCCAGGGCTCCCACATCATGACCTCTCTTGTTCAGGCTAACGCGCTGGTTGTTATACCTGAGGGGATAAAAGAAGTGAAGGCGGGGCAGACGCTAGAAGCTCTGATGATAGATTGGCCGGCGAGCGTCTTTTAATCGAAGCGTCCGGACAGGCGACCAGAATCCGCTGGCGGCGGATCCACAAAAGCATCAGTCACGTAGCTTGAGCGTTCGGCTCAGAATGTCTTCCTGTGTGTCCTTCTGCTTTTTCTGGCGTGACTTTTTAGAGTCCTCGCCATTGGCGCCCTCATGTTTACTCATCGCCCGGCGCATGGCAATTTCCATTGCCGTCGGCATATCTTCAGGCTCTTCCTGCATTTCCTCGATGTCGCGGCTGGTAGCGACGCTCGTATCTTCTGGCTTTTCCATGAGCGCTTTCATGCTCAGATCGATGCGGCGTTTGCGACGACTGGAACCGATAACCTGTACTTCCACGTCGCCGCCAACGTTGACGACTTCCGAGGGATGCTTGACGTAGTCGTGGCTCAGTTCGCTAATGTGAACCAGTCCTTCGCGTTCGGCCCCAATATCGACAAAGGCGCCAAAGTTTTCAAGACGCGTCACGCGGCCCGTGAAGGTCTTGCCTTCTTTCAGGTCGCTCCATTCGACGGCAACAGGCTCAACCATGCTTACCATGATTTGGCTGTGATCGGGATCCACTTTTTCGACCCAGACCTCGACTTCGTCGCCCACGTTCAGGACGTCGGAGACGCGGTTTACGTGTCCGTCGCCGACCTTGGAAATATGGACCAAGGCATTGGTCTCCAGGCCCACATCGATGAAGGCGCCGTAAAGCTCCAGACGCTCGACGGTTCCCTTCAATTTCATTTTACGCTCTAGATCGTGAATACTGTCTGGTTGGGTTACGTTCTCTGTTTCAACCGCAGTATCTTTCCTCTCTTCACTCATACGATTAACTCCACAATTCGGTACATGAACATGGACACATTCTGCGCGGTTGTTTGCTGACCAGAAATTAAGGAACAAATTTTTGCAGCGCACGGGGGGCAGAAAATATGTGTCCTCAGCAGTGGCTAATTATAGCAAGGGTGGGGGGGCTGTCAAACTAAAGCGGCAGCCTCCCGGGCCAATATCAAGGGGCCAGGAGGCGGCCGCAACTGAGCAACAGAAGGGGCTGGTTCCGTTATTCGGCTTCTGCTTCTTCGGCTACCTCTTCTTCGTCATCATCGGCGGAGCGCTTGGGAACACGGAGCCCCGCTTCTTCTCGCACGCGCATCTCGATTTCCTTCATCATCTCTGGGTTTTCCAGGAGAAACTGCTTGGAATTCTCGCGGCCCTGACCGAGCAGCTCTTCGCCGTACCGATAGTAGGCGCCACGCTTTTCCAGGATGT
>CAYSMQ010000343.1:0-5454 GCA_964432035.1 uncultured Ardenticatenaceae bacterium | reverse complement strand
TCGCGGACGAGGATAGCGAGCAGATCGTCCTCAGCCTAACGCAGCCATACCCTAATCACAATGCCGGGGATTTGCTGTTTGGGCCCAAGGATGGGTATCTGTACATTCCGTTGGGCGACGGGGGCGGGGGCAACGATCCGGAGAACCGGGCGCAGAACATGGGGTTACTGCTGGGTAAGCTGTTGCGCATCGACGTAGATGGCGAGGCGAACGTGGCGGCGGATTGCGGCGCGCCGGGCAATTATACGATTCCGGCGGACAATCCGTTTGTGGGCCAGGAAGGCGTGTGCGATGAAATCTGGGCCTCGGGGCTGCGCAACCCGTGGCGGGCCAGTTTTGACCACCAGTCGGGTGACCTGTTCATGGGCGATGTGGGGCAATTTGATTGGGAGGAGATTGACTGGCAACCGGGTTCGTCGGCGGGCGGCGAGGATTATGGTTGGAGCTGTTACGAGGGGACGCACCTGAACGTGAATACGAACATGCCCAGCTGCGAGGACGCGTCGGCGTACGTGATGCCTATATTTGAGATCGGTCACGACGATCCTGATAACGCCACGGCGGTGACGGGCGGGTTCGTTTATCGCGGCGCGCGTTACCCGCAGATGATAGGTCGCTACTTCCTGACGGATTTGTCCGCGCCATATATCTGGGATTTGCAGAAGGTGGGCGACGCCTGGCAGGCGTCGCGGCATGATAACATGCAGTCGTTACTGGGTGGCGTGGTCACGTTTGGCGAGGACGTTGAGGGAGAGTTGTATCTGGCGAAGATTAACGACGGGACGATTTACCATCTGGTGGAGGATACGTTGATGTCGGAGCTGGACCGGGATGTTTGGATGCCGGTGGTGGTGAGGTAACGAGAGTCGCAAGCGGGGACGCCGTCCCTCACTTCTAGGGCGCTATAAGGGGCATCATTGCGCGGGCGCAAAGACGGGGCGCAGCGGGTGTCCTACACTTGACCCATTGTAGACGGTCAAGTGAGGGATTATTGTGGTGATCGAAATGACAGGAAAAGAGGCGACGGCGGAGCGGTTTGCGGCGATTGGGGCACGGGAGGCGACTACATACGATGAGGCGCCGTGGTTGGTGTATTGGGAGAGTACGCGGGCGTGCGATTTGGCCTGTGTGCATTGCCGGGCGGAGGCGACGACGTGGCGCCATCCGCTGGAACTGGACACCGATGAGGCGCGCGACTTGCTGTGTCAGATTGCGGATTTTGGCGGCGCAAGGTTGCCGCACCTGGTTGTCACGGGTGGGGATCCGTTGCAGCGGGAGGATCTGTTTGAGCTGATCGCCTACGGGCGGTCGCTGGGATTGACGATTTCGGTGACGCCGGCGGGCACGGAGCGGCTGACGGGACAGACGATCGCCCGCTTGAAGGAGGCGGGGGTTAACGCATTGGGCCTAAGCCTGGACGGGTCGGACGAGACGCGGCACGATGCCTTTCGCGGGGAGCCGGGATCGTTCGGGTGGACGGTGGACGGCATACGCGCGGCGGGGGAGGTAGGGCTGCCGGTGCAGGTGAACACGATGGTCACGGCGCAGACGCTGGATGATATTGGGGCCATCTACGAGGTGATCCGGGATCTGGATATTGCGCGCTGGGCGTTGTTCTTTCTGATCGCGACGGGGCGCGGCAAGGCGCTGCAATCTGTGACGCCGGCGGAGAGCGAGCGTTTTCTGAACTGGCTGTGGCGGTTAGCGCCGGACGCGCCGTTTCCGATTAAGACGACGGAGGCGCACCATTACCGGCGTATCGCGTTCATGAAGATGGCGGCGCGCGGATTGACGGCGGAGGAGATTGGGCGCACGCCGGTGGGGCGCGGGTTTGGCGTGAGGGACGGGAACGGTGTGGTGTTCGTCTCGCACACGGGCGCGGTTTATCCCAGCGGTTTTCTGCCGCTGTCGGCGGGCAACGTGCGCAGCCAGCGTCTGGTAGCGCTATATCGCCAGAGCAGGTTGTTTAGCATGTTACGGGACGTGGAGCAGCTGCAAGGCAAGTGTGGGCGTTGCGAGTTCAGGCGGATTTGTGGCGGGTCGCGGGCGCGGGCCTACGCGCAGACAGGGAATCCGATGGCGGAGGATCCGTTGTGTCTGTATGAGCCGCGCGGGACTGGAGCGCCGGCTTCTAGCCGGTAGCACACGGGACTGGCAGGGCGGATGCCGTCAGGATGACGGCGTTCCAATTTTTCTAGCGCACGAACATGGGCAAATAGACGACGTCTCCGCGCTCGATGCTGCCGACGTCGCAGCCGCCGCCGATGGGGCGGGGGTAGCCGCGTTGGTCGGAGGAGGGGCAGATGACGGCGTAGTCAACGGCGGGACTTGTGGGCGCCGGAATGTAGGCGCGGAGAGGGGAAGCTTGCCAGGGGCCTAGCTGCGGGTCGGTACTCAGCAGGTCGTTCGTGGTGCTGGGGTTGGGCACACAGGTGTTGTCACTGATAATGTTGTGGCCCGTCGAGGTAAGCGCGGGCCCGTCACAATTGAGGCTGGGCGCGTTGCCGTTACTGTCCAGGCTGCCGGCAATGATAGTGTTCCACAACGAGCTGTTGGTAGCCGCGTCGTGCCAGATGGCGCCGGCAATATCGGCGCGATTTTCGTTAAGCGTAGCGTTCATGAGCTGCGCGTCTGCGACGAGGAAGAGGGCGCCGCCTTGCAGGGCGCGGTTGTTAGAAAAGGTGCTGTTAACGATTAGGGTAGCGTCCGCCGCATATATGCCGCCGCCCTGGTTGCCGGTGAAGCTGCTACGCACGGCGGACTGTTCCAAAATGAGCTGTCCACCGGCGTTGTAGACCGCACCGCCATTCTGAGCCTGGTTGCTGATCAGGTAGCTTCTGAGGATGCGCGCCTCGTCGCCATCGTTGTAGATGCCGCCGCCGTTGGCGCCCGCGATGTTGCTGCCAAGGGTGCTATCCTGAATTAGCAACGCGCCGCGGTTATAGATACCGCCGCCGTCTGCAGAAGCGCCACTGCTGGTGACAAAGCTGTGATTGAGGGTCACGGTACCCTGCGGCTCTATGTAGATTGCGCCACCCTGCGCGGCGTTGCCGTCATAGAGCGCGATATTGTTTAGCGTCAGGTGGCCGCCGCTCTGCACGTAAAAAAGCTGGCGTAAATCTTCACCGCTCAGCGTCACGAGGTCGCCGCCGTTTACCGTGGCCGTCTGATCCGTGAGGTTTGTATTGACGTTGATTGTGACCGGATCCGGCCCACAGTCGAAGTCAATGACGCCACCCGCCGCCACGGCTGCGCTGAAGGCATTGGCGGCGTCCTCGGTCTGGCAGCTCGCCGCCGTGCCATCGCCAATGACGACCGGGCCCCCTTGTGGCGCTGCGCTAACGGACATAGT
Source organism: uncultured Ardenticatenaceae bacterium (assembly GCA_964432035.1). Taxonomy (GTDB): domain Bacteria; phylum Chloroflexota; class Anaerolineae; order Promineifilales; family Promineifilaceae; genus JAAYYY01. The sequence goes on along the minus strand of CAYSMQ010000343.1, from coordinate 2,102 downwards.
GAAAAGAAGCCCCAACCCGATTAACAGCACAGAAACACAGAGCCGATACTTACTCACGAGACGCCTCCTATGGAATCGACCGCGGACGGCTGACGACTACGTGAGCTAGCCAGAGCCGCAGCACTCAATCTCTAATCTCCAATCTCAAGTCTCCACTCCCCACCTTAAACGTTCTCTAAACTTCTATCCATAGTCCCTTCTTCCCCTTGCTACCCGTTAGAAATACATCATAATGTAAATATTGTGCCGCACCAAAGTGAGAGCCTGGGCGTGGTAAGAATTCCAAATATTTATCCGTAGTCACACTCATCATAAGAGGAAGAGGTCCATTATGAAGAACTTACTGGAGAACCTTAATTTCAATCAACTTCTTGGCGTTTTTCTAGCGAGCATGTTTGGCTCCCTGTGCCTGACCGGCCTGTTGAAGTATGCCGTCGAACCGGGTACACCTTTAACGCTCGATGCGCGCATCTCACTCACGATTGTGGGCGTCGTCGTCTATGCGGCGGTCGTGTGGATCACCTTTTACGTCACGGTGCCCGAATACCGTCCCGCCCTGCGCCGTATCATAGGTAGCAAAGAGGAGTAGACGCACACTCAGGGCGTTGGCGAGGGTTGAGGCGGGGGTACCGGCGGGCCGGATGCGGGTGGTTCCAGGCGCTCACTTGTGCGGAACACGAATTGGAAAGCGTCTACCACGACCGCGCCGTTGTTCGGCCCTTCAAGGTTGTTAACGATCAAGAATCCATCGCGCTCCATGTAGAAGCGTCCCAGGCTGCGCCACTGCTCTGTCACCCGGGCCATGTTTGCTTGCACCGGCGTGTAAGCGACTCGCCCGCGTTTGGGATGCACCTGAATTTCGGAAACCGTGGAAATCGACCGGCCAGTCAGTTCGCCGGGCGGCGGGGCGCACCAGCGCGCGAAAACTTCGTACGTGCCCGGCTGCGGTAGATCGGGCCTCACGTAGGCATAAGCGCTGAGGCTGCTTGCGTACGCCGTGTAACCGAAGTCGTTGGGCACGGTGGGGTTGGGTGGGGCCCACACACAGCCGTCGCCATAGGCGCCATCTACTTCGACCTCTTGCCACACGCCATCCAGCTCCATTTGTTCATCGCGGTCGTCGACGACGATGCCGTCTACTTCGACTGAGGCGCCGGCCCGCGCAGCTGATTTGCCGCCGCAAGCAGCGGTGATGAGCAAGAGCAGGGGGAATGCCAGTATGAAACAAGCGCGTTGGTGCATAGTCGTGATCCTCCGGGCGCCACTGTATGCCCGGAGAGATGATTGACCTTGACGCTAACTCAACGTCAACGCCACCGCTCCCCTACGGATGCGCCGACCCAATCCCCAACCTCTAATCCCCAATCTCCACGACCACCGGCGCCGAAATCACTTCGCGCTCGCGCAGCAACATCTCATCGGGCCCGGGATATTCAAACTCGCCCAGTTCTCCGGCGTCCTGGTGCAAAACGACGTGCAGGGTCTCGGTCGCCGCTTCGGCGTCAATCTCGACCGGTACGTCGCGCTGCACGCCGCGCTCGACGAGCGTCTGTCCGATAATGTCGCCGCGCTGGCCTTCTTCGTCGGTCCACACGGTGACCCACGTGGCGAGGTCCGTAACGACGAGGGGTACCACAACCGTGCCCTCTTCGCGGAGCGCCTGGTCGCGTGTGACCACATAGTTGCCCGTGTCGGTCTCGAAACTAAAGAACAGCGGCCGGTCGTCCTCGTCACGTAGCGGGGGATCGCCGGCGGGGTATTCGAATTCGCCTTCCGCGCCCGTGTCTTCGTGCAGCAGGACGTGCAAGATATCGGTGGTATTGCTGGGCTCGATGGGGATGGTGACCATGGTATTCTCGCCGGCCTCTAGGGGCGCGACGCCCAAGAGACGGTCGGTGAAGCCCTCGAAGTTGGAGAAGACGGCTATCCAGCCCGGCGCATTGATAAAGGCGCGCTCCACAATGATTTCGGGCGCGACGACCGGCTGGTCGACGACGTAGACGTCGGGTGGCGCCTCGACGATAAAGGAGGCGGTGATGGGTTCTTCGTCGATGGCAACCACGGTGTCCGCTTCCGCTTCGAACAGGCCCTGCTCGCCGTTG
>CAYSMQ010000342.1:2659-5511 GCA_964432035.1 uncultured Ardenticatenaceae bacterium | reverse complement strand
GATCCCCGCGTCCCCCCGGCCGACACGCGCATGCGCTACTATCAATTTGACCTCACCCCCTACGCCGGGCAGGCGATCCGCGTCCGCTTCCGCTACAACAATGGCGTCCTCTCCTTCGCGCCCGACTCCCCCGGCTGGTGGGTGGACGACGTCGTGATCAGCGGCGGGGCCTGGCAGACGGCGGCCCTCGTTGGGCCGGACATCACGCAGATGGCTGCGCCCGCGCTGGCCCCCGGCCGCAACCTGTACCGCCTGCGCGCCCTGTACGCCGACGGCAGCGTGACCGGCTGGAGTAACGTCGTGGAACAAGAAATCATCGCTGACCCAGCCGGTGGCGCCAAGACAACGGGCGGCGGTTGGCTGGGGGCGTACGAGGGCGAGAAGATTAATTTCGGCTTCCAGGTGGAGGAGACGGCCGACGGTTTCCAGGGCTACCTCAAGCTCAGAGACCGGGCGGCCGGCATCCAGCTTCATCTGGAGCAAGTAACCTATGTGGGATCGCCCGTCGGCGATTGCGGCGGGATCCAGGACGAGCCTGACGTACTGGCTTTCGAAGGGTCCGGAACGTTCAATGGGACGGAGGGCACGTCCTTCCGCGCCTGTGTTGAGGACAACGGCGAGCCGGGCCGGGGGAACGACCGCTTCTATCTGACCTGTATCTCCGGTTGCACCTACGACACGGCTGGCCGGGCGGCCGACGACGTCCTCGACGGCGGCAATGTGCAGGTGCAGCAGCAACAGGGAAGCGAGAGCGATACCTCTTCAGAACCCACGGCGACGACGCTGATCCTCGACCCCCTCCTGCTGTCGGAAGTCGTGCCCGACGAACTGCTGACCTTCTCCGTCACCGTTTACGATCAGTACCAACAACCGCTGGCCAACGCGCCCGTGACCCTGACGCGAACGGCAGAGGATGGAACGACGACCACCTTCACCGCGCTCACGGACGTGGCTGGCGTGGCCATTCTGCAAACGGTCAGCCTGAACCAGGAGGCAGCCTACATCGCCACGGCCGGCGCAGGAGAATCGAACGCGGTAACTGTCTCTCCTTTCCTGCACTAAGAACTTTTTGCTTGGCCCACCGCACAATTCTGCTACTGATGGTGCTCCGAAGCGCGCCTGGAAGGCATCGAGTACCTCAATCTGCAGCAAAGGAGCGCTTTCAGGCAATATCGATAACTACTTTGCCAAAATGGCGCCCCGTCTCCAGGAGGCGGTGACCCTCGTGAATCTGCTCTAAAGGGAGCACCGTATCGATGACGGGTCGCAGATGTCCGGCCGCCGCGAGCACCAGCACCTTTTCGAGCTCATCGTAGGTGCCGCCGTTAGATCCCATAATCTGGAGCTGCCGATGGTAAATCTGGCTGATGTCGAGCTCGACCTCTGCGCCCGAATGAGAGCCACAGGACACCAGACGGCCGTTGCGCGCCAGAAGTTGAATTCCGGCGGGCCACGTCGCCGCCCCAACGTTATCCTGGATCAGATCTACGCCCCGCCCTCCGGTCGTCTCCCACGCCTGCTCCACCCAATCGTCCCGACGGTAATTGAAGACCTCCTCTGCGCCCAACTGCCGCGCCCTCTCCGCTTTCTCCGGAGTCGACGTCGTCGCCAGCACGCGCGCACCGCTGTGCCGGGCGAGTTGAATGCCCATCGACGCCACGCCGCCACCGGCGCCGTGGATGAGGACCGTTTCTCCCGGCCGCAACTTCCCCACGTGGACCAGCATGTGATATGCCGTCATGCCCACCACGGGCAGGGCGGCGCATTCCACGAAGCTGAGTTCGGGCGGTTTCGGCAGCAGGTTGGCGGCGGGAATCACGGTAAAGGTGGCCAAACCGCCGTCGACGTGCTCCCCGATGATACGGTGTTCAGGACAGGTGGTGGGCTCGCCGCGACGACAATGTTCACAGGCACCGCAGGTGATCAGCGGATAGACCACGGCGGCGTCGCCCGCCTCCCAGCCACTCACCCCTGGGCCCACTGTATCCACGATGCCCGCGATGTCGCCCCCTCCGATGAGGGGCAGGGGAATGGCGCCGAACTTGGGACCACGACGGATGCCCACGTCCAGCCAGTTGAGCGCACAGGCCTTGACGCGCACGCGAACCTCACCATCGCTCGGCTGAGGAAGGGGAACACGTTCGAGGCGGATCGCCTCCCTTGGTCCATGTTCGCGCAGAAGGGCGGCCGTCATGTGGTTCATGGCGCTACGCCCGCTGACTGACGTACCTTGGGTGAGCCGGCGTGCTCGCCATGCAGGTGGCAGAACGAGTACTGCTGCTGCCCGACCTTGGCCCAGGGCGGAGCAAGGGTGTGGCACACGTCCATCGCTTCCGGACAGCGATCCTGGAAAGGGCAACCCTGGTAAAGGCGGGTCGCGCGAGGAACGCCTTCGTAAATCCGCAGCTCGGGAGTGGGCCGAGTGGGGTCGGGCACCGGCACAGCCGAAACAAGTGCCTGTGTATAAGGGTGCTGAGGATTCTGAATAATCTGTCTGGTCGGGCCAATTTCCATGATCTGTCCCAGGTACATAACGGCGATCCGGTCACACGTATACTGCAGTAGAGAAAGATCGTGGGAAATATAAACCGTCGTCAGCTCCATTTCCTTCGTCAGACGGCGCATGGTATTCAGGATGCCTGCCCGCACCGATACATCCAACATAGAGACGGGTTCGTCGGCAACGAGGAAATCGGGGTGTAGGATCAGCGCCCGCGCCAGCACCACCCGCTGCAGTTGGCCGCCGGAGAGTTGGTGTGGATATTTGTCGAGGAAAGCTCCGGCAGGACGGAGGTTGACGCGCTCGAGCGTTTCCAGGATACGGTCAAGACGCTCGTTCTCCCGCTGCCAGC
>CAYSMQ010000342.1:1270-2649 GCA_964432035.1 uncultured Ardenticatenaceae bacterium | reverse complement strand
AGCGTAAAGCGGGGGTTGAGAGCCTCAAATGGATTCTGAAACATGAGCTGCGCCCGGCTGTGGAACGTCTTTCGTTCTGCTTTCGATAGCGACGAGAGGGCTTGGCCGTCAAAAACGATCTCCCCCTTGCTCGGTTCGAGCAGCCTGACCAACAGCTTGCCCATCGTCGTCTTGCCACAGCCAGATTCGCCCGCCAGACCGAGACTCTCGCCGCGGCGCAGACACAGCGAGACGTCGTTCACGGCATAGACGTTCTGCGCCTGTTCGCCACGTAGTAGCCCCGCGAGACCACCGCCGACGTGAAACCGTTTGACAACATCCCGCACGTCCACCAGCGTCTCATCATCCGCGTTCTCTTGCCGTAAACGCTCGTCGGCCGTTATTGATGTTATGCCCCGCTGTCCGTTGTCATCGCGACCTGGTTTAGCGACGATTTCCTCCGTCAAATTCCAGAGTTCTGGGTCGCTGGCCTGTACACGCAGGCGTTCCATTTCGTCGGTGCGCACACAGGCGGCGAGGTGCTCCGGCGCCACTTCTTCCAGGCGCGGATCGATTTCCCGGCAGCGCTGTTGGGCAAATGGACAGCGCATGCTGAAGCGACAGAAGGCAGGCGGGTCAATCAGATCGGGCGGATAGCCGTCAATCGCGATCAGCACGTCCTTCGGCTGCACCATGTTGGGAAAGGCATTTTGCAGCCCCAGGCTGTAGGGATGGTAAGGGGCGCCGAAGAACGGTTCCACCTGTGCCTGCTCCAGAATACGGCCGGCGTACATGACGGCGACCGAGTCACAGACCTGGGCCACGACAGAAATATCATGGGTGACGAGCAGGACTGTGAGGTCTAGTTCCTCTTCCAGGCGCTGCAGCACCTCAAGGATCTGGTGCTGCACCACCACGTCGAGCGCCGTCACTGGCTCGTCGGCAATGAGAAGAGTCGGCTCTAGGGCCAGCGCCATGGCGATCACCGCCCGCTGCTTCATGCCGCCGGAAAATTCGTGCGGATATTGGGATAGGCGTTGTGTATCGAGGCCTACGAGGTCAAAGAGGTCGGCCGCCCGCCGCCGCGCCGCGGCCCGGTCGAAGCCGCCGCGCACTGTCAACACCGTTACGAGCTGTTCGCCCACGCGCTGCACCGGGTCCAGCGAATCCATGGAAGCCTGGGGAATCATCGCGATCTCTCGCCAGCGCAGGTCGCGCATCTCCCGCTGCGAGAGGTCCAGCAGGTTCCGTCCCTTAAAGCGAATTTCGCCGGATTCGATGCGCCCATTGTTGGGCAGAACGCGCATCAGGGCCCGCATGAGCGTCGTCTTGCCGCAGCCCGACTCGCCGATAATGCCCAGATGTTGCACCGGATCCACGTCAAGCGAAACGCCGTCGAC
>CAYSMQ010000342.1:0-1260 GCA_964432035.1 uncultured Ardenticatenaceae bacterium | reverse complement strand
CATGACCACCGACACACCAGAGCTCGACACACGAGCGCACGAGACGCCGTCGACAGCCCGCACCTCTCCCCGATCACTGTCGTAGATAACAACGAGGTCGCGAATTTCTAACAATGCCATTCGCCAATCCTGCCTTCGCTCTGTCGTCCAACTATGCTGCCACAGGCAGCTTGCACCGTCATGAGGTCACATCCTTCTCAGCCGCGGGAAAAGGACCTCCTCAAAACCGCGACCGATAAAGAAACCGGCCATCACGCTGAGCATAATGCAAATCCCCGGGGGAAGGATCCAGTACCACGCCCCGCGCGACATCGCCTGGGAGACAAAAGCATCCTGCAACATGAACCCCCAACTGATCGCCTGCGGGTCGCCGAAACCCAGAAAGCTCACGCTGGCTTCTGTCAAAATGGCCCAGCCAATGGCCAGCGAACCATAGAGGAACGAGAGCGGCAGAATGCTGGGCGCAATGTACAGGAAGATGATGCGCCAATTGCTGGCGCCCGATATCCTGGCGGCGCTCACAAACGCCTTTTCCCGCACGATAAGCACCTGTGAGCGGATGACGCGCCCCGTATCGCGCCACAGCAACAGACCCATCGCCACCACGATATTCCAGATGCTGGGCTCCAAGAAGGCAACCAGCACGATAATAAAGGGAAGAAAAGGGATCCCGAAGGCGACGTCAGCCAGCCGCATCAGACCCGTTTCGAGCCAGCCCCCGTAATAGCCCGCCATCAGCCCCACTACCGTTCCCGTAACCGCCACAGCGACGGCCGCCGAGAAGCCCACCAGCAGGGCCGTCCGTGTTCCGTAAACCAGTTGCGAGAAGATGTCGCGCCCCAGGTTCGTCGTGCCCAACAAGAAGCGCGCCGAAGGCGTCTCATTGGATAGCCAGATCCCGTCTTCCTGAATCACCTCAATCGGTCCATAGGGTGCGATCCACGGCGCAAAAAGCGCAACGAGGAGAAAAAAGGCGAAGATGAGACTACCCACCAGCGCCAGCCGGTCGCGCTGCAATACCTCCAGAACCAGGCGCAAGAACTGAACCAGGAACGATTTTTGATGCCCTTGCAACAAAGTCTCTGCCGTGGCCTTCTCGATATCCTCAGCCTGCTGCATCATTGCTTACCGTCTTCCTCCCGTCTTGTACATTTCCCCGTTCACATCTGTGCCCGTTCTGTGGATCCCACGCGTGGATCCAACATACCATAGAGCAGATCGGCCACAAAGTTCATGGCCACCATAACGACGGCGATCAAG
>CAYSMQ010000341.1:0-5516 GCA_964432035.1 uncultured Ardenticatenaceae bacterium | reverse complement strand
CCGAAGAAGCAAGAGAGTACGGTCTCGTCGACGAAGTTCTCACCGATCCTGGCACCGAACTCGAAAAAGCCAACGGCAACCAGAAGAGTTCTGAGTAAAAGTTAAGATTACCCCCACAATTAGCCATACAGCCGGTGGCAGTGCGTTGCATTGCCACCGGCTGTGCGCTATGATGAGGCAAGTTTGAGGGTGCTACAACTTGCTTGCCGCCCGCAGCTTACCGCAGACTGCTTGCTGCGGGCGACGGCAGGCAATTTGCAGCCGCCTCCTTCTCTTTCTATAATTCGGGCGCATTAATCGCTCGATTGTGGCAACTTTGTGGGGCGTTTCACTTTGTCAACAGCGCGCTCGTGCAATCCGGCTTCTACAGTTGATGGCCTCTATGAACAGATACAGCCCTGATCGCTATGTACGCTTTCTCTTTGGGGTCGTCATTGCCTCTATTCCTCTGGTCGTTTTCGTCGCGGCCCAGCTGGCGACTCCAGCCATAAACCCTGTCCAGGCCGCCCCGCCCATGCTCCCGGCCGGCGAGTACGAATTGCAGCCACCCTACCAACCCATTACCAACACCCCGACGTCCACCAACACCCCCACACAAACCCCGAGCGCCACGCCCACGAACACCAGCACACCCACCGTCACCCCAACCCCATCCAACACCCCCACGCGAACGCCTCGCGCCACGCCCATCTACGTCGACCAGTACGAGCCAAACGATAGCCTGGAGACGGCCTATGAAACCTCGGCAGGTCTCGTGTTGGCCCTGAACACCCTCTGGCCCGTCGGCGACATCGATTATTTTCGCTTTCATGCCAAAGCCGGCACGGCCTATGACGTCTTCACCGACGATCTTGATCCTGCGCTCGATACCTTTCTGACCGTTTACGATCCCAACGGCAACGTCATCGCCACAAACGACGACGATGACGCTCTGAGCCGTGCCTCCCTCGTCACCTTCTCCGCCCGTACAGACGGTTTCTACTACGCCAGCGTCGTGAACCTCAGCCCCTCAGATCCCGTGGGCGCCACTTACTCCCTGGAAATCGTCGAAGTTCTGGGTACCGCCACACCAACCGGTGTGCCTTCCGTCGACGATTGTGAGCCAAATAGCACCTTCCAGACCGCGTGCGCCTTACAGCTAGAGACAACGTACAACTTCGACTTCGTTCCGCCGACCGGCGAGGGCGAGGATAATGATTTTTACCGGATCTGGGTAAAGCAGGGCCTCTTCTACACCTGTGAAACCTTTGGTCTCTCCAGCCTCAACGACACAAACATGATCATCTACGGCGGGCCTGGTGAGGAATTTGGCATCGCCGGTAACGACGATAAGGAATTGGGCGATCTCGGTAGCCAGGTCGGCGTTCAGGCCAACTATACCGGCTGGATGTACGTCCTCGTCGGGCCCGGACCCAATCTCGAGCCCGAATACGACCTTTCCCACCTCTACACCTACAGCCTGGAATGCAACCAGCTTGCCGCCACGCCGACCCCGTCGCCGACGGCGACCATTGAAGGTCAGCCGACGGTGCCCAAAGGTGGCGGGCTGGGACCCACGCCCACACCCTTCCCTACCTTCGCTTTCCCCACACCCTTGCCCACGCCCACACCTATCACACTGCCCACGCCAACCCCGGTGCCCGTTGTCCAGATCATGCCCTTGCCCACGCCGACGCCCGCTGCCGCCGTGCAGCAGGAAGTGACGTTGGAGATTACCATCTATTACGATGCCAATCTCAATCAAATGCCGGAAATGACAGAAGGCATTATGGACGTCGCCGTTGCCGTCTACGACGACGCCACCGGACAACTCCTTTCTCTCGGTTACACAAACGAAGCGGGCAATGTCCGCTTTGTCGTGACAACCACTGGTTCACTGCGCGTTTCGGTGCCTTTCCTCAATTTCAGCCAGGTTGTAGCTGCCGCCGATTCTGCCATTCAGTTGCGAGTAGCGCCCCGGCCGCTGCCCGACACCATTCCCTGACCCAGATCGCACGTTCGACACTGACTCGCAGGTAGGTATTCATGGAAGCACCATCAGGCAGTTCAACCGATTTCAGGGAACTGTTTGGCGATAGAGCCCCCCTCTTCATCGCTCTCATTGCCGTATTCATCGGCCTTTGTTTGCTCTGCGCCTTCGCCGTGCTTGTCACCCGCGGCGACGGCGTCTCCGGCGTCGTCGATGGCGAAGCGCCGACCCCCTTTCCCTCTCCCGTCGCGCCCCAAGATGACGTCATCATCGCCGGCGTCAGCGGCTCCACCCCCATCAGCCTCCCGCTCACGATTCCCACCACCTTGCGCGTCGGTGGGGAGACCTTTACAGTCCGGTCGGAGCCGGTCGACGAAGATGGTGCCTGGAATCCAGACGTTAGCGAACAGGACACGGCCCTCTGGGTCTACGGCTCCCTCATCAATTACATCGTCGGCCTGCCCAACACCGCCCAGAATCGTGATCTGCTGGAAAATCTGGGAGCCGGTGCCGAAATTCAGCTCGTCATGCGCGGCGGCAATCCCCTCACCTTTTCCGTTACCAGCCGCGAAATGGTAGCCAGCAATCGAACCGATATCTTTGCCCAAAACATGCCCGGTATCACCCTCATCCTCTTGCGTGCCAGCGGCGGCGAGCGGCTGGTCGTGCAGGGCGATTACGTCGTCGATCCCGCGGCCGCAGGCGCCGACGGCGGCGCCGGCAACGTCGTAGAACTGGGCGAAACGGCGCAGCTCGACGACCTGCGCCTCACCGTCAACGGCGCCTCCTCCCTTTTTGACCGACCGGAAGCCCCCCCAGGCTTCGCCTTCTATCTCGTCGATTTTCAGGTACAAAACGTGGGTGCCGAGCCCATTGACCTCAGCGCCATGCGCTTCGTGCTCATGGACGATCTCGGCAACCAGTACGCCCGCAGCGGCCCGGCCAGTCAGCTCGGCGCAAACCCGCCCCCCTCAGGCACCTTGCTCCCCGACGAGAGCCGCCAGGCCACGGCCGGTTATCAGATTCCCATCGGGCTCTCCAGCGCCACCCTGACCTGGGTCGCTGGCCGCGAGGGCAGCAGCAGCCAGGTGCGTGTCACCATCCCCTTTGCCGGCGGCAGTGAGGATGCTGGTCTGAACGCCACCATCACCCTGCAAACTGCAGAAGTCTCACCCGACGGCACCAGCCTCATCGTTGCCGGTGAAATCGCCAATAACGGCGACCAGCCCCTCGTCGTCAGCGAATCCCAGGTCTCCCTGACCAGCAACGGCACGCTCCACCTCATGCTCTCCACCAGTCCCGCCTTTCCCTGGGTCATTCCCCCCGGTCAGACCGTCCCCTTCTCTGTCTCCTTCCAACGCCCGGCCGGCAGCCAGGCCATCCTCACCCTTTTCAACCGCCCCTTCCAGTTAACCGGCCTCCGTTAACCCGTTTCCCGGAAACTCCGCTTCCACCAGCGCCAACGCTTTTGCGAACGACCTTCCAACCCGCATCGCCGTTTCCGGGAAACTGAACCTACTCCTCTTCTTCTTCGCCTTCGCCAGATCGGTACAATAGAACACCCAACAACGACTGCCGGCGCGTGCCGCGGCTGGTGTAGTAGAGAAGCATGCCCACCGTGATCGAAATAATGCCCAGCACCAGACCGCCGAGTTGCAGCGGGCCGACGTAAGGGCGTCCATAATCAGGGTGAGGGTGAGTGCCGATACCGATCAGGTCCGCCAGGCCCGAGACATAAGCAAACACCAGCCCCGTCGCCGCCAGACGAATACCGATGTCCGCTTGTAGCGAGCGCGGTGCGTCAGGCGCGCGCAGCGTGTAGATGTGAAGGAAGCCCGCCAGCGTGAGAAAAGTGAGACCCACCAGAAGCTGGAACATCTGCACCATGCCGAAGCCCGGCGTTAGATCCAGGCCCAGAATCTCGGCCGCCAGCGACACGATCGTCAGGACGTTACCGATGAGAAAGAGCAGAAGGATGACAATATTCCATCCCAGCAATTTCTGTGGTAAACGCATCTTTCGTTCCATAGTTGGTTCGCCGGTTAAAACGGAAAACGCCGCGCTGAAGACGCGGCGTTCAGTCGAAAGTCGGGGCAGCCGGATTCGAACCGACGACCTCTTCAACCCCATTGAAGCGCGCTACCAAGCTGCGCCATGCCCCGAACAGAGGCAATTCTAGCAAAGAGCGGGGTGATGTGCAAACGTGCCGTCTACGAATAAGCTGTCATACGGACCGCGGACGTCCCCGTTCGCCGTCCGCCTCCTAGCCTGCCAGCGACTCCAGATAAGGCGTCAATAAGGCCAGCAAACCCAGTATGAAGTTGTAGCCAAAGTGAACAAAGATCGCCACCGACGTGTTCGTGCGCCGGCGCACCAATCCCAGAATCAGCCCAATGCCGAAGACCAGAATCGTCACCGGTGTCAGCCCGTACTGGATATGGGCCATAGCAAAAAGCAGAGAGGTTGCCCACAATCCCAAAACCGGTTGCAGCGCCCCGCGAAAGAGAATCTCTTCCCCGGCCGCCGCCGCCGCTGCTAGCAAAAACCACTCCCAGACCGTGTCCATGTTGCCCAGGAGTAAAGAGTTAAGCTCATCTAACAATTCCGCCTGCTCTGGATTCGTGTAATAGAGGACAACGCCGGTCATCCACTGCAGGGCCACCAGGGCCAATATCCAGCGGAAGCTCCCCTTCAACTGAGCCGCCGTCGGCTTCTCCAGCCCCAGCCTCTCCACCAGCTTCCACCCGTGTCGTCGGACAAAAAGACCGACTCCCAGAATGCCCACCACGGCGTAAAACATTTCTGCAATGACGACCTGTCCGATAGAAGACGCTTCCGACGTTTCCGCCAACCCTTCCAGACCGCCCTGCGAGAGCACCAGAGCGTTCGCCCCGATCAAATACCCTGCCAGAATCAGGGCCAGCGTGTGTACCGAAGAAGACGGATCCAGCGGCAACCAGCGGGCCAATAGCCTCCGCGCTTCCGGCAGCGTCGCCAACAACCCCCAGACCGCAATAAGCAACAACGTGACGCCCGCCGGTCGGGGTGCGCCAAACACCTCGCCCAACGTCGTCGTCGCCAGCGTCGACGGCGGCAACACCGCCAGCGTGAGCCCGGCGATGAACAGCGGCAGATTAACGACGATAAACAGCACGTTCACAGCGCGCTTAAACCGCGCGCTGTTGCTGGCCTCCGCCATGTTAGCGATAAAGATCAGGCTGAGAACGAACAGAACGATCTCTAGGTCGAGCATGGAGTTTCCCTTTGCAGAGCAGTCGGTCGACGCCTTCGAGATCCTCCTCGATTCGATGTTTGCCGCCCCATCTTCTTCTGACTACAATCGAACAGATGAACCAGGAACTCCTCGCCCGGTTGCGTCGCCTCGGAGTGGCTAGGGGGGCGCATCACATAAATACCGGCCGCCCGCGGCAGTCGCCGCGAGAGCCCGCGCCATCCTCCTCCTTTTCCGATGCGGCCGGAGGCGACCCCCAGCCGATAGAGCAACTGTTGCCTGGCCTCCGCTTAGAGGAAACGGCCGAAGGAGCCT
>CAYSMQ010000340.1:2891-5586 GCA_964432035.1 uncultured Ardenticatenaceae bacterium | reverse complement strand
GCTTCTGGCTGTTACACGTCATGCGCGAATATGGCAGGGAGCGGTTGCAGCGATTGGGCGAGATGCCTCAGATGCAAGAGCGCCACGCGCGCTACTACTTGGAAGTGGCCGAAGAGGCTGAGCCAGAACTGACTGGACCCCAACAAGCGCACTGGCTGAACCGGCTGGAAAGAGAGCATGACAACTTCCGCGCTGCCTTGCGTTGGGCCCTTGAGGCCGACCGTGCGCAGATCGGGCTCCGCATGGCAAACGCCCTGTGGCGCTTCTGGTTGTATCGCAATCACTCGCGCGAGGGTCGACAGTGGCTTGAAGAAATGCTGGCGCTTGATCATGGTGCGTCGGCCCGCTTGCGAGCGCACGCATTCTATGCCCTTGGCGAACTGGCCCAGCAGCGGCACGATTTACCTGCTGCGCGCGCTGCCCACGAAGAAGGACTGGCTCTGCGTCGTCGCGAAGATGATCGCGCCGGATCCTGTGACTCGCTCACCCTCCTGGGCATTGTGCTGCGCGAGATGGGCGATTACCCGGAAGCCGATGAGCTGATGGCAGAAGCGCTGGCCATGGCTCGCAAAATGGATCACCCTCACCGTATCGCATATGCGCTTACCGGTTTAGCGATGAGCGCCACTGAACAGGGGAGACAACCCGAGGCGCGGGCAATGCTGGAAGAGACCCTGGACTTAATGCGGTCGCAGGGTGATCTGATGGGCGTGTGGTCGGCGTACAACAACCTGGGCCTGTCAGCCTGCTACGCCGGGGATTACGAGCGCGCCCTCCAGCTTCTCGAGCACAGCCAGGAGGTCGTGCGGCCCTTAGAAGCACCTTATTTCGACGCTTTTTGCCTGCTCAACATCAGCCTGGTCGAAGCCCGTCAAGGCCGCTTTCGGGCAGCTGCTGCCCACGTGAACGAAATCTTACCGGCGTTCGCCGGCAATGGCGATCGCTTGCGGATCACCGACTGTCTGGAAATTCTGGCAACCGTGGCCTTTGGCGAAGGGCGCCTTGCGGCGACGGTAACCTATTGGGGCGCGGCCAGTGCCCTGCGCGAGCAGCTACGCTCGCCGCTACCGCCTGTCGAGCAGCGAGACCGCAGAGAGGCAGAGGCCAAAGTGCGACAGAGCCTTGCGGCAGCGGCTTATGAACAGGCATGGGAGGAAGGTCGCCGCCTGGCCCTTGAAGCGCTGGATGCGCTGCTCGCCTTCGCCGCCAAAGACTTGCGCGCGGCGGAGGTCAGGCGAGAACCGGCGCCCGATTCTGGCCCCCGGCCTGCACTAACCCCTCGCGAAACAGAAGTCCTACAACTGGTGGCCCAAGGGCTCACCGACGCCCAGGTCGCCGAAACGTTAGTAATTAGCCCCCGTACCGTCAACGCTCACCTCAGCTCCGTCTACAGTAAGCTGGGCGTCAACTCCCGTACCGCCGCCACGCTTGTTGCTCAGCAGTACGGCATCGTTTAGCGTCCAGCTGCGTTAGCCACAGCGCACCCTTGGCGCGGATTTCTGCCCCCCTTCTCCTACCGCGCTACTCGTAATTAGGTAGCCAATTAGGTAATTCTACGGATGCAGGCAGCCGCTCACCTATCCTATGCTGTCTCATGTTCCAGGCCTGTGACACCTCTCTATTGTAAAACAGCTTTCAACTCGGAGGAACTATCATGGCTCTTCACTCTCTAAGTCCTGGCGGGCGCTTTCTCTTAACGATCAAGTTCTCGGATTTCCTTATCATCCTACTGCTCGGCTCCAGGCATCTTGCGTTGGGCGCCGGCAGCTCAACGTTAGACTGGCTCGACCAATTCGGCTCGGCCGGCAATGATTACGGGCGCCGGGTGGCGCTGCATAGCTCTGGCGTATACGTCGCCGGCTATACCAGCGATACCATTCCCGGGCAAACCCCTCTGGGCGGCAACGACGTATTTGTTCGTAAATATGACCCCGATGGCACAGAACTATGGACGCGCCAATTTGGCACGACGGCTCGCGACGAAAGTCAAACGGTCGCCGTCGATAACTCTGGCGTTTATGTCGCAGGCTACACTGAAGGCGGTCTCGGCGGTCCGCCAAATATGGGCGCCGGCTTTGGCGCCGGTGACGCCTTCCTGCGCAAATACGACCACAGCGGGTTAGAGCTATGGACGCGCCAGTTCGGCACCGTGGATGGCGACATGGCGCTTGACGTCGCCACCGATGGCGCCGCCGTATATGTTTCTGGGTGGACCGGCGGCTCCTTCACCGGTCACACGAGTGCCGGGGGAGTGGATGCCTTCGTACAGGCGTTCGACCTCGACGGCAATGACCTGTGGAGGGCGCAAGTAGGTTCGGCAAGCCATGACGAGGGCGCCGCGATTAGTGCAGATGGCGCCGGCGTTTATCTCTTTGGGCACACGACGGGCATACTTCCAGGCCAAACCTCCGCCGGTGGACGCGACGTCTTTCTGCAAGCATTTGACCTTAACGGTAGCGAGTCGTGGACGCGTCAATTTGGCTCGGGGTCTGGCGATGAAGCTATGGACGTTGTGGCAAGCGGATCCACTGTTTATGTGTCAGGCGCCGCCGGCGGAGCCCTCCCCGGACAGCAACACCAGGGCGGCCTCGATGCCTTTGTCCGCGCCTACGACGCCTCTGGCGTCGAAACATGGACCCACCAGTTCGGCTCATTCACGCACGACATAGCCTACGGCCTCGCAGACAACGGCGCG
>CAYSMQ010000340.1:0-2881 GCA_964432035.1 uncultured Ardenticatenaceae bacterium | reverse complement strand
GGCCCTTTACGTTGTGGGCTATAGTAACGGCGCCCTGCCCGGTCAATCCTCCAGCGGCAATGCCGACGTCTTCGCGCGCAAGCTCAGCCACAGCGGCGCCGAACAGTGGACGACGCAATTCGGTACAAGTAACGCCGACTTCGGCCTTAGCATCGTCGCAGACGGACCCGCCCTCTTTATCGGCGGTCAAACGTATGCCGCTTTTCCCGATGAAACGCACGCCGGAAATGCCGATACCTTTGTGGCCGGTCTGACCGATTCAGAGCATGGGGAAGAAAACGAATCTGGCAGCGCGACGCTAGACTGGACGAGTCAGTCGGGCGGTTCTGGCTCCGATTTTGGCCGTGACATTGTCGTGGCGGGCTCGGCCCTTTACGTCACCGGTTACTCGGACGGCTCCTTTGACGGGCAGCCACACCTGGGCAACCTCGACGCCATCCTACGCCGGCAAGATACCCAGGGTAACGTCATCTGGACCCGTCAGTTTGGTACGGATGAGCCTGACCTTGCCGAAACCATCGCCGTCTACGGTAACGCCCTCTATGTTGCCGGCTACACAGGCGGCGATCTTAACGGCCACTCGAACGCGGGCGGTCTCGACGCCTTCGTGCACAAGTTCGATCTCGACGGCAACGAGATTTGGGTACGTCAGTTCGGGTCCGGCAGTGGCGACCAGGCGCTGGGCATCGCCGCCGACGCGTCCGGCGTCTACGTTAGCGGCCGTACCGAGGACGTTTTACCAGGTCAAAGCTCCGCCGGCGGCATAGATGCATTCGTGCGTCGCTACGACCACGACGGCATCGAAGTGTGGACGCAACAATTCGGCACGGCGGGCATTGACTACGCACAGGGCGTTGCGCTAGATGGCGGCAACCTGTACGTTGGCGGCTGGACCACGGGCGCTTTTACCGGTCAGACTTCATCCGGCGGTACGGACAGCTACGTGCGCAAAATGGATCTCAGTGGAAATGAAACATGGACCCGCCAGTTTGGCACAGTCGCCAGCGATTTCGGCCTGGACCTTGTCGCCGGCAATTCCGCCGTCTATATCTCTGGTTGGACCGGTGGCGCACTTCCCGGCCAAAGCTCGCCCGGAGGCAACGACGCGTACCTGCGAAAATATGACGATAATGGCGTCGAGGTTTGGACACGCCAATTCGGATCAAGTGGCAATGACGCTGTCAACGGTGTAACCCTGGACGCTAATGGCGTATACGTTGCCGGCACGACTCAGGCGGCGCTTGCCAACCAAACTCACCTCGGCGGCAACGACGTCATTGTACGGTCCTATGATTTGGGCGGTGGTCAGCTATGGACGGCACAGTTTGGCGCGGGAAACCATGATATTGGCTGGGCCGTCGCTGCTAATGGTTCCGCGGCTTTCGTCACAGGACATACCGCCGACGCACTCCCTGGTCACACCTCGGCCGGCGCCAACGATCTATTTGTGGCCAAGCTCTTGTATGGCCTCGAAAACCGGCCCCCGCTGGCGCATATCGGCGGTCCCTACGACGGGTTCGAAGGGGCGGTCCTGACCCTCGACGGCTCCGCCAGCAGTGACGCCGATGGAGATAGCCTCACCTATCGCTGGACCGTCGATTCGGCACTCTGCACCTTTTCCGACGCCAATGTTCAAATGCCAACCCTTACCTGCGCCGACGACGGAAGCTTTTCCGTCACCTTAGAAGTTGACGATGGGCAGGCAGCGGATGTCGCCTCCACCACGGTACACGTCCATAACGCCGAACCCGCCCTCTCCGCGATTACGACCGCCGTGGATCCGATACCGGTCAATGCAAGCATCACTGCCTCCGCCGTTTTCAGCGACGCAGGCGTCCTGGATAGCCATACGGCAGTCTGGGAGTGGGCAGACGGCGCCACATCGGCGGGCACAGTAAGCGAATCAAACGGCGTAGGGTCGGTCAGCGACACCTACACGTATACATCTCCCGGCGTATACACCGTCGTGCTCACCGTCGCAGACGACGACGGCGGTTTCGCCGTGTCCACCTACCGGTATGTTGTTGTCTACGATCCCGACGGCGGATTCGTCACGGGTGCAGGCTGGATCGAGTCGCCCGGCGGAGCCTGTCAGCTGCCCAGCATCTGCATTGATGTCGAGGGAAAGGCCCACTTCGGTTTTGTATCCAAATACAACAAAGGCGCCGACAGACCGGCGGGCAATACCCACTTCCGCTTGATAAGCGCGGGCTTGCTCTTTGAGTCCGACGCCTACGATTGGTTGGTCGTTAACCAGAGCGGTTCCAATGCTCAATTCAAGGGCACGGGCATCGTCAATGGGACACCGGCGCCTGGCGGTGAATTGTACAAGTTCCAGATCTGGGCCGGCGATGGCAACGGCCCGGCCGACGCGGACACGTACCGCATCAAGATCTGGTACGATGACGGCGGCGCAGAAGTGGTCGTCTACGACAACGGTTCACAGCAGCCCATAAGCACAGGGCAAATCAAGGTCCATAAGTAAGGTGTCTTTTCAGAGCCGGCTGTGTCCACATGTGCAGCCGGCTCTTCCCGTTTAAAGTGGAAAAGGACGCACGTCCTAATTCACCTCGCCGATCAATATTGCCTCCCCACCATCACCCATTATAATAAAAGCGTCCCAATCCTTGCCTATCCTCTAACCCTGTGCAATGATCGGGTATCTTGCCTCCGCAGGATCAGACGATCCCGGACATGGCAACTGTGTGAAAGGAGTCCAAACGAGAGGTGGCGCCTACTGCTGCGTGTTGAACGCTGTTTCCATGACTGTACTTATATAAGAGCTTAGCCGCATACACTCATTGTGACTGGTAGTACACCCCCCATCCGCATCATCCTACTTGGCCGCTTCGAAGTTCAGCGCGGCGATCGTCTCCTCGAG
>CAYSMQ010000339.1:0-5592 GCA_964432035.1 uncultured Ardenticatenaceae bacterium | reverse complement strand
TGGTCTGCAGTCCACCGTGTGCGGTGCCTCAGCGGTCGGCAATTGGGGTTTTAAGGCACGGAGGCGGCGATGTGGATGAGGGCCTCGTCGCTGAGGGGGCATTGGTAGTCCGGTTCGTCGGGGCAGGTGAAGGCGCCGCCGGTGCTCAGCTGGTAGGTGAGGCCGTCCTGGGTCCAGCGGACGTCACGGCTGATGTTTTCGTCCCAGGATTCGGTGTTTGAAAGCCAGCCGCCCCGGGTAAAGAGGGCTTCGCGGCCGTTGAGGTCGACAACTTCTGTGCTATCGGGGCCCACGAGCCACTCGGCGTCTGGATGCGCCGGCGAGACGGTTAGCAATAGCCCATCGCCGCGCGTTTCTTGTCCTTTCCAGTGGATATGAATTCGGGCGCCATCAGCGCTGACGATCACTTCGTCTAGCATCACGTAGCGATCGGGAAGCTCGGTTGGCAGGCTGAACTTAAAGTCGATGGCCTGACGCGCTGCCTCGAGGGTCAAATACTGGTTTGTATCGGGCATTGTCACATAGCCATCGGCGAGGGGATAGATTGCCGTCTCGCGGACGGTCATGTCGCCAATTTGGCGCACGATATCTTGGACGAGGGCGCGCACGCCGGGCGAAAAGAGGGAGGTGAGCAGGAAGAGGGCGACGGAGGTGAGAGCAGCAAGGGCCAGGACGCGACGGCGCGACGGTAGCGACGGTTGGTGGGCAGGTGCACGACGGGACGCGCGATCGGGGTGTGGTTGGTTGCCGGGCAGGCGGGAGATGTCCCGATAAACGGTATGCACGAAATCTTGATCCGGCTGGCGACGTAGGTTATATAAGAAATCGTCCTTCATTGCTTATCCTCCCAAAGTTTCCCATTGCGCGCGTAATTGGCGCACGGTTCGAAAAAGTATGACGCGGACGTTGACCGCGCTGAGATCCATGATGCGGGCTATTTGACGGTGCGACATGTCGGCGCCGTAGCGTAGGGCGACAATTTCGGCCTCGCGCCGGGGTAGCTGGGCTAGCAGCTTCGCCAATCGTTGCGCATTGTCACGTTGCTGCACGAGATCGTCCACGCGCTGGTTGTCGACCGGTTCGTCAATGGCGTCGAGGGCCACGTTCTGCGGATATTGTCTCAGGTGGTCGATGGCCAGATTGCGGGCAATGGTGAACAACCAGGTCGAGAAGGCGGAGAGATCGGAGCGGTATTGCTTTCTGCTACGCCAGGCGCGGGCGAAGGTTTCGGCGGCCAGTTCTTCGGCGACGGCGTCGCTGGTAAGGTAACGAAGGTAGTTGACGATGCGTGGAAACTGATTGTGGAATACGCGTTCCCAGTCGATTTCGTCGTCTGTTTCGGTCACAAGCTCTAACTGCTCCGTTTTGCTCAGTGTCATTGTGCATTACCTTTCATCTGGCACCCTCTGTGAGTTTATACGGTGTTGGAGTGAGAATGTTACAGATTGGGGATTGGAGATTAGAGGTTGGGGATGGGGGTATGGGAGGTGACTTTGGATTCGGCGATGCGGCTGTGGCGGAGGGCGGCGCTGGAAAGGGCGTAGATGCCGGTGAGCAGGTAGAGGAGTGCAGCAGTGATGTAGACCCAGCGCACGTTGAAATGGTCGGCCATGTAGGCCATGAGCAGGCCTGAAAGCAGGAAGGTGAGATTGGCGGCGGCGCCGCGTAGGGCGTAGACGCGCCCGAGAAAATCCTGGCTGACGATGGCCTGCAAGAGAGAGTCTTGCGCGACGGCGCGCAGGGCAGCCCTGGGGCCCAAGGTGAAACAGAGAATAATATCAACCAGAACGGTGGGGCTGAGGGCGTAGGCGCCGGTGAGCAGGGCGAAGAGTAGGGCGTTGCCGATGATGAACCAGCCGGGCCGGCGGCCCAGGGGGACAGCGATGACGACGGCGAAGGCGGCGCCGAAGAGCATGCCGATGTAGAAGGCGGCGTTCTGGTAACCCCAGTCGTCGGGCGTGCCGCCGAGCGCCTGGCTGACAAAGACGAGCATGAGCGCGGAGGTCCAGACGGCGTGTGGCACGTGCTCGGCAATTTCCATGACGACGAGGGTGCGCGGCAAGCGATCGTGACGCAGATAGGTATAACCGTCAGCGACAGCCCGCCGCAAAGAGGTCGCACCTTGGGACACGTACTCTTTCGCCCGGCGCAGATCGGCCGGACTAGAAATGAAAGCTACGAGAACAGCGGCGGCGAGGAATGTGAATAGATCGATGATGACCAGGATGCGAAAGCCCAGCCAGACGACGAGCAGTCCGCCTACGGCGTAACCGGCGGCGAGGGTGGCCTGGTTTGTGCTGGCGATGAGGCTGTTGGCGCGGACGAGTTGCCGGCGGGACACGAGGCTGGGGATGAGCGCCTGGCGCGCGGGCTTGTAGAAGGTCGTCGCCGCGCCGAGGCCAGCGACGACAAGGTAGATGCCCCAGACGCTGAATTGCTCGCCGCCGTCTGAGGATGGACCACTGCTGAAGAGCAGCAGCGTGCCCACCAGGAGAGCGCGGAAGATGTCGCTCAGTAGCAGCACGCGCCGCCGGGGAACTTTGTCGATGATGGCGCCGGCAAATGGGCCCAGGAGGAAACCGGGGAGGTTGCTGGCGACCATGACGCCGGCGGTCTGTAGCGCCGAGCCGGTGCGCTCGAAGATGGTGACCATGACGCCGACGTTGTAGAGAACGTCGCCAATGCCAGAGACGATCTGGGCCAGCCAGAGAAGCGTGTAGTCGCGGATGCTGAGAAGTGAGCGCATTGGCGACTAGTGTCGCGATTCGTGGGTGGGGTGTCAAGTGTCAGGTGTCGGGTGTCAGGTGTCAGGTGTCATGGAATTTGCCCTCCCCTCCCCTTTTGCTATACTTTACTTACTTGTTCCAGTGGAAAAACTAAGTGTCAGCGATCTGTTCATCGAGCGTTGAGGGACTCGATGCCCGTCAGAAATTTACAGACGATAAAACAGTCCAATCGGGCTACCGTTCTGAACTTCATACGCCAGCAGGAACCGGTGTCGCGCAGCGACATCGCTCGCGAGCTGAATCTGAGCCCGACGACTGCCTCTGCTGCCGTTTCGGACCTTATCGACAGCGGTCTGGTGCGCGAGAGCGGCCAGGGCGCATCCACCGGAGGACGCCGGCCCATCCTTTTGGAAATCGACCCCAAAGGCGGCACGGTCATCTCGGTCGACGTTTCCAGCGCCTACGGGCGGCGCATCATCCGCGCCGCGGCGCTGGATCTCAAGAGCGACATCCTCACCGAAGTGATGCGCGAGCAGGAAATTGAGGGCAACGCAGCCTTCCTCTCGGCCATTAGCGACATCATCCACGATCTTATCGACTCTCCTGACGTCGAGCTGCGAGAAGCGGTTGCCATCGGCGTCAGCGTGCCCGGTCTGGTGAATGCCGGCAGCGGCGAATTGGTGTTCGCCAATATCAACGTCAGCCGCCTGGCGCTTGGCTCATCACTGGCGCAGGAGTTTCGAGCGCCGGTTTTGGTGCAAAACAGCGAAGATGCCGCAGCACTGGGCGAGTACCGTTTCGGCGCCGGGCGCGGCTGCCACAGCCTCCTCTATCTCAGCGTAGGCGCCGGCGCCGGCGTGGGGCTCGTCGTCGATGGCCGCATCTACCAGCGGGGACGTACCAGCGCCGGCGAAGTGGGCCACGTCACGTTGCAGCCTGACGGCCCCCTTTGCCGCTGTGGCAACCGGGGATGCTTCTCGGCCCTCATCTCCAGCGAAGCGCTGGTGGACGCCGTACATGCTGCCTTCGCTGCCGGCAACGGTCCGGCTCCCGCCGAATTGGCCGGCGACGCGCCAGACGTGCCACAAATCATGCGCGCGGCCCGGGCCGGCCAGCCACAATGCCTCGAAGCCGTGGAAGCTGCCGCAGAATGGGTGGGCATTGCCCTGGCCAACCTAATCAATTTGCTGAACCCTGAAGTGATCGCGCTCGGCGGGGAACTGTTCGAAGACGACGACTACTTTTTCTCCCTTGTACGATCGATCGCCCGCCGGCGCGTGCTCAAGGATTACGTTCCCGGCGTGCGCCTGGTGCGCTCGTCGCTGGGCCGCCGGGCCGGACTGCAGGGCGTGGCCCTGCTCGCTCTAGACAGGCTACTGGATCCGACAGTTGTTTGATAGTAAAAGAAAAGGAGGTGATGCGGCGCCGCAAAATATAGCACAAATCTGTACAACGATTGTGCAATTTATTCTCATCGACGAAACGACAAAACGCCACAAACATCGACATGCACCCTAAGGAGGATGTCAGAAGATGAAACATCTCAAGTTGCTACTGATTCTGCTCGTGCTGGCGCTGATGGCCGCCTGTGGCGGCCAACCTGCCGAGCCGACGGAAGCGCCGGCTGATACAGGCGCCGAAGCGGAAGAGCCGGACGTTGATGCCGAAGAACCGGCGGAGGAACCCGCGGATGACGCGGAGGAACCGGCGGAAGAGCCGGCGGCTGAGGAATCGGGCGAAGAAATCACCATGACCTACTATATGTGGGACCCCTCATTTGAAGAAACTGAGCAGATCATGGTGGATAAGTTCATGGAGGCTAATCCCAACGTCACGATTGACTACCAGGTCATCGGCACGCCCGACTACTGGACCCGGCTGGAAGCGCTTGCTGCCGCCGACGATTTGCCCTGTGTCTTTAACATGAGCGCGGGTTTCTTCGACCAGTGGCACGGCGACGGCCTGCTGTTGAACCTGCAGGATTACGTCGAGCGCGACATTAACCCCGACGACTACTACACCGGCGTCTTCGACGTCGTGCGCGACAGGGAAACGGGCGATATGTACTCCTTCCCCTTCGCCTTCGTGGAAACGGTGCTCTTCTACAACAAAGACGCCTTCGACGAAGCCGGCGTGCCCTACCCCGAAGAGGGCTGGACCTGGGACGAATTCCTGGACGCCGCCCAGCAGCTCACCGTTGACGAAGGCGACGACGGCGTCGTCGAGCAGTACGGCTTCTTCTTCTACGGCCGCTACGCGCACATCGAGAGCTGGGTCTACCAGAACGACGGCCGCTTCCTGAATGCGGACAAGACGCGCTTCGAGCCCGACGAGAACGCTGTGGAGGCCCTGGCCTTCCTCGACTCGTTGATTCACGAACACGGCGTGGCGCCCGAACCGGCCGAAATGGAGGGTGTGCGCCAGCAGGACGTCTTCCCGCTGGGCCTCTCGGCCATGTGGGTGGACGGCGCCTGGAACATCGAGAACAGCCGTGACGTTGTCGACGGCGCCTTCGAATGGGGCGTGGCGCCCATCCCGCGCGGCCCGCAAGCCACTGAAGATACGGCGTATGGCTGGCCCGACAGCATGGCAATCGCTTCCACATGCGAGCATCCAGACGTGGCCTGGGACTTCATCAATTTCGTGACCGGCCCCGAGCGCACCATCGACCTCACCTTTGGCGGCAAGATCCCCATCTACCAGCCCGTCGCTCTTTCCGACGAGTTCCTGGAAGCGGACCAGCAGCCCGACAACAAGGGCTTCCTGCTGGAGTGGGCGCAGAACACCGGCCCCACCAGCTTCACGCCCGGTTGGGGTGAATGGCGCGGTTACACCGACGGCGCCGGCCTGGAAGGCCAGCTCGACG
>CAYSMQ010000338.1:5285-5597 GCA_964432035.1 uncultured Ardenticatenaceae bacterium | reverse complement strand
ATTACGCAACGTCCCCTTGACTTACCCATCGTTTTGATTCCCTCCATTCCCGATTCGGAGATGGGGTGCGGAGCATCACCAATAAGGAGCAATCCTCCACGCCTCTCTGTAACTTCTCATCTACAATCACGTTATCACGAGAAACCCGCGCCAATCTGCGAGGATCCTGCGGTTTCCTGCGCAGGTCTGCGCGGCCCCATCCGGAGCCGCCAATCCTTGCCAAGGACCAGGTTCGGTCCATTCATCGGCAAGCGCACCATGACTTCAGTCCGTTATTCGCGTCACATTGGTCCCGTCGACACTCATGAGGTA
>CAYSMQ010000338.1:0-5275 GCA_964432035.1 uncultured Ardenticatenaceae bacterium | reverse complement strand
CTCCTTGCCAGGGAGCATGGTCTATTCATCGGCAAGCGCCCGTGACTTCAGTCCGTTATTCGCAGCACATTGGTCCCGCCGGTACCCATGAGGTAGTTGAGGTAGTCAACACCTGCCCCTTCCCCACCGGCCGCCCGGCGGATGGTGGCCGCAACGGCGAAGTGGTCGGAGGCAGTAGAGAACGGGATCGTAACATCGGTCGCCGTCAGGTCGGCCGACAACCAGATGTAGTCGATCTGCTTGTAAGGGGCCGCGCTGGAAAATGTGTAGCCCGGCGTCAGGCCGCTCGCCGTCACCACGTCCTCCATCCCCGCCGCGGCGATCAGCCCCATCTCTGGATCCGACGGCCGCGCGTTGAAGTCGCCAGCCACCACAAGCGGCGACGTCCCCTTCCAGGCCTTTACCAGTGCCTGGGCCTGTACGACGCGTATATCTGCTGGGGAACCGCTGTGTCCGATGCCGCTGCCAGATCCTGGTCGCCGGCCGTCCTCTCCCAGATCCACCACGGCCCACTCGTATCCCCGCTTCAGCAGCAGATCCTCCGGCGGCAACATCGCCGAGCCCCCCTCGATAATCGGCGCGCGACTCAAAATGCCCATTCCCCAGAGGATGTCGGCCGTCGGCGCGTAATGCGCGTGCATGTCCAGACGCTGCGCCAGCCAGGCCAGCGTATCCACCGATCCGTTTGTCACCCATCCCCGCGACACCTCTTGCAGCGCCACCACGTCCGGCTCCTGCGCCTCGATGACGGCCGCCAGCGCCTCCATCCCCAGGTGGCCGTCCGTGTCAAAGCCATTGTGCAGGTTGTACGTCATCACGCGCAGCGGAAAACGGCCCTCCGCTGCTGGCGGCCGCTCGGCAGTCGCCAGCCGGTACAGGGGCAGTACGAGCAAGGCTACCGCCAACAGCGCCGGCCGCCATGTCACCTGCGCATCAGACAAAGGAGTCAGTGGCGACCGCGGAGCGCCCAACACCAGCACGGCAGCCAGCAGCGGCAGCAGCCCGTTCGAGAAAGGCAGAGAAATGTCGAAACCGCTGTAGTAAAGGAAGGCGAAGACGACAAACAGGAACATCGCTCCACCGTGGGCCAGGGCGACGCCACGCACCTCCCCGCGCCGTCCTTCCGTCACGCCCACCCGAGACAGCAACCCTGTCAACGCCAGAGCACCGCCGGCGTGCCCCATCAGAAAGCTCACGGCCGCCCCGGCCCCTTCTGGCCACCAGGGCAACAGGCCGGCGACCAGGAGGGCGAGCCCTGCCCCGCCCAACGCTAGGGCGCTGACCCTGGCGCTGCGCAGGAGCCAGATGACGCCCGCCAGCACCACGCCCTGCCCGGTCACCATCCACGTAAAAGCCAACGCCTGCGACCAGCCCGTGAGCACGGTGAGCCGCGCCAGATTCTGCCATACCAGCAATGCCAGAAAAAGATAGGGGCCTAAGGCAAGCCAGGCCGGGGAGAGGGGCAAAGGAGCCGCACGGCCGCCCTTCCCGCCCTCTCGCAGCACGTGCGCCAACAACGCCACCTGAATCGCTACCAGGAGTGCGGTGACCAGCAGCGCGCCGGCGCCGGCTTGCCAGCTCAGGTCGTACGTCCGCCAGAAACCGTGCAATGCCAGGTCCAGGGTCAGCCCCAACAAAATGCCCAGGGCGAAGCGGCCGCCGCTGCGTCGGCCGTCGCCGCCCAGAAGGTTGGGGAGAGAGAGAATAAAGAAGACGCTGCCCGCCAGCGCCAGCCCCAGTTCTACCGTCGCTTCGCCGTTCCACACCTGTAGCCCGAGCCGGAAGAGACCGGTACCCCCGGCCGCAAGAGCCACCATGAGCCCTGGTCCCAACCACCGCCGCAGCGGCCCCGCAAGGGTACCCGTAAGAAACACGACAAGCGCCAGCGCCCCCACCTCCACCGTGTTCCAGCCGAACCGGTCACGCAACACGAAAACGAGCATCGGGAACAGGGCGCGCCACATCTGAAGGCCAAGCGTCATCGTTAGAGCTTGGAGCAGAATCTGGACCGTCGTCCCCCGTCCGTCTACCTGATCGACCACTGTACTGGACATAACAACCAACCCTTTCCCCTTCCGGGGACTGACCTACCAATTCTATGTGACGTCGGTCCGTGCCAGCTCGCGTCGTAACACCTTACCCACGGCCGATTTCGGCAGGCCACCGCAAAAGGCAACGTGGCGCGGCACCTTGTACGCCGTCAGGTGCTGGCGGCAGAAAGCGCGCAGCTCGTCGGCGCTGAGCGCCGACCCCGCCTCCAACACAACCCATGCCTTCACCGCCTCACCCTGGCGCACATCAGGCACGCCGGCCACAGCCACCTCGGCCACGGCCGGGTGCGTGGCTATCACCTCCTCCACCTCACGGGGCCAAACCTGGAAGCCACTGGGCTTGATCACGTCTTTCTTGCGATCAACCAGGTAGAGATAGCCATCCTCGTCAAGGTAACCCAGGTCACCCGTGTACAGCCAGCCGTCGCGAATCGCCCGGGTCGTTTCCTCGGGCTGTTGCCAGTACTCCCGCATCAATTGGGGCGCCCGCACTGCGATTTCGCCCACTGCGCAGGGCGGCAGGCTGCCCTCGCCGCTATCCGGATCGGCAATGCGCACGTCCACGTCTGGCAAAGGAACGCCGATCGCGCCATCCTTGCCCCCGGCCTGCAGGGGCGTGATCGCGGCCGCCATCACCGACTCGGTAAGGGCGTATCCTTCGACCAATCTTCCCCCGGTCAGCGCCTCAAAGCGTTCCCTGGTTGCCGCCAATAGCGGCGCCGCTCCCGAGATGCAAAATTTAATCGACCGCAGATCGACCTGTCCCCCCTTCACGGCCGGGTGCGCGAGCAGGGCGTTAAACAGAGTGGGTACCCCACAGAGGAAGGCCGGCTTCGTCCTGCGAATCGTCGCCACCAGGTCGTCCAGGTCGCGCGGATTAGGGACCGGCACCATCGTGTGGCGCGCGACGAGAGAAGTGCTGAGCACGCCCACGTTGCCGTAAGTGTGAAACAACGGCATCAACAACAGGGTAACGTCCTGCCACGCTTCCGTGACCCCTTCCATCCACGCGTGAAGTTGCATGCCGGCCATGAGCAAACCATGATGCGTCGAGAGGGCCGCCTTGGCCCGCCCTGTCGTCCCCCCGGTAAACATCAGCAGGGCTGGATCGGCGGGAGCCACCGACACGTCTGGCGGCGCGCTCTGCGCCTCCTGACGCAACAGATCCTGCAACCACAGGTCGCCGGCCTGTAATCGGATCCGGTGACCCTCCTTTCTTTCACGCAACAACGTGAAAAGGAGCCCGGCAACCCACGGCAGGTACTCCTTGATGTTCGTGGCGATTACCTGCTGCAATGCCGTCTGCCCTTGCAGCGCTTTGACCTTCTCGTAAAACGGCGTGAGGACGATAGCCCTCTTGGCGCCCGTCTCTTGCAGCGCATGAACCAGATCGGCGTCGACGTAGAGTGGGTTGAGGGGAACGACGATGGCGCCCGCTTTCCAGACGCCCAGCTGGGCAATCAGAAATTGGGGACAATTGGGCATGATCAGGGCGACACGGTCCTCTCTGCTGAGGCCTCGCCGTGCCAGGGCAGTCGCCAGAGAATCGCTCAACCATTCCAATTCGGCGTAGGACAGGGACCTCCCTTTGAAATGCACGGCCGGGTGTCCGGGCCGCTGTCTCGCGCTGTCGGCGAGAACGTCCAGAAGCGTTTCTCGTGGATAGGGCTGCAACGTGTGGGGAACACCCGGATCGTATTGATCCAACCATGGTCTCGTACTCATTTTGCACCTCCATCTCTTTGGGGGGCGGGCATTTCATCGCGGACGTGTGCTGAGTCATCGTGGGAAGGCTGCGGGCCGGCGCTCATTCCGTACGCTGCCGGAACCAGGTCGCCCAGACGGGCGAAAACCCAATCGTCCACGGCGGAAATGCCCTGTGCTTCGCGCAGGGCTTCGTCCACTGTAAAGGCAGGACCGACGCGCGCCTCATATAACGTAGAGAAGTTCATGCCGCCGACGTTGCTCCGCGAATAATCCTCTTCGTGTGGAATGCTCAAACCAATGAAAACCAGAGCAACGCGTTGCACCTTGTCGGCCCTGGCCTGAGCCAATAACCTGGCTACCGGGCGGCCGCGCGGAGGGACGCCGAGCCTTTCGCAGCGGCGCGCCTGCGGGGCCAGGAGTACAATTTTTCCCTGTTTCAGACCCGCGGAGGCCGCGCGCAGATAGGCTCCAAGGCCATCTCCCTGGCGATCTCTCAGGCCGTGCACCTTACCGGCGCTCGGCGTGACGACGGGGAAGAGGCGAATGGCGAAGAGGTCAGTGAGAACGCGCACGAGGAGACCGTGCTCATGCCATTGATGATAGGCGACGGGGCCGACGAAGGTGCGTCGGCGCATCGTTCGGTTGCGGCCTAAAAGGCAGAGAACCTGCGGCCCATCGCGCGTGGAAAAGTGATTCAGGAGCACAATCAAACCGTAGCCATCATCGAGCAACGATTCGGCGCGGGCAAAGCCGCCGTTCTCGTCAACGACGAAACATGGCAAAATGAATGTTGTGAGACCCACGCCTACGCGGCGTAAAAGCCGCTGAGCGGCCGGTAAATCGCGAGAACGCCTTTCCTTTCTCATACGCAATCCTCAAACAATGTGGGCGTGGCCCTGAGACTAAACTGAAAAACGTCGTTTCCAGTTGGTACTCTACAAAAGCACGCCGCCCTTTACTTCGACGGCATCAGCAACGTAATTTTTCCGGGCAATACTTGAACGTGAATATTGCGCGCCGACCGCGTCAGCACCTCGCCGTCGGTGTGGAGGGGGGTTGCCGGGCGGCTACGAATTACGAGGTGTCGCGTCCGTCCGCTGATCACGCGCGAGTCACGAAGGTGAGTGCCCCGCAAGAGGCGCGTCAGAATCGCCAGCACCCCGTACCGCCCCACTTCTGGGACGACGACGAAATCCAGGAGCCCATCGTAGCTACACGCCCCGGGTGCAACCGAGAAGAGGCCACCGGTGCGCGGTGTGTTGGCTATCGAAAGCAGGTAGGTTGGCCCCTTGATCCGGCCGTCGTCCCACGTAATGTCCATGTTCCACGCGGTCAGCTTGCGCAGACAACTCACCATCGCTGCCAGATAACGGACCGATCCCGAGAGACGTCTGAACCGGCCGGCTTCCAGCGTAACCACGGGCTCCATGGCAGCGGCACAATTGTTGTCGAAGTAGTGTCCTTGCCACAACGCTGGCCCGTTGCCTTTCCCCGGTGTGTAACTGACCCAGCCGGCG
>CAYSMQ010000337.1:0-5616 GCA_964432035.1 uncultured Ardenticatenaceae bacterium | reverse complement strand
GCTTTCTATCGCCGGCTCCTGGCCGATCCCCACCTGCGCCAGATCTTTCTGGATGCCATGAAATTGCTGGAAAAGGACGAGGCGATAGAGCTTGATCCTCCTCCAGAACCGGCCAGCATAAACCTTTCGTTCCTGGCGCAGGAGGAGAAAGCGGCAGCCGGCACGACAACGCCTCTCGAACAGTTGCGCATTACCCTGACGCGAACGCGCCAGCAGTTGCGCGACCTTTTCGCTCCACCACCAACTGCGGTGCCGATGCGCAGCGCACTCACTGGAATGGAAGATGAGTACGTCACCCTTTTGCGCAACGACGTACCAACCGAACATGGGGAGCTTGAAGTGATTTTGGAAGGCAGGCGCCCGGCCGCGGCCGATGCGCTACATCCCGTCGTTCTGGTCATCCTGCCGGAAGAAGTTACGCCTCAGCAATCTATGAGAGCAACCCTCCAGTGGGGATCCTACCGAGAGACGGAATCGCTCGATCAGCGCGGCCGTGCATCTTTTCCCCCGCTTGCACTAGACGCCATTCTCGATGAAGAGGGAGATCTGCTCGCGGGCCTGAAATTAGAGCTGGTAGCCTAGAGGTAGGTTGGGCACTATTGGGGGACGGAGCGAGCTCAGGATGAGAATTCTAGCTTCAGGCGCGTACTTCCGATTGTGATAATGTCGCCGGGGCTGACGACCGTTGGCGTATCGAGGCGTATATCATTGAGCAAGGTGCCGTTCCGACTGTTTAGATCCTCTAGCCACCACTGGCGACCGCGCAACATTAACATGGCGTGCTCATTGGAGACATAATCGTCTTCGAGAACGATGGTATTAGCCGACGCTCGGCCAATGCTCGTTACCGGGCGTAGTGGATAGACGCCATCTGCCGGCCGGCCGTTGCCTTGGCCGTCTCCAACGATGCGTAGCACGCCGTACGCCCGTCCGCGCTCGGCCAACAGATCCCGGGACATCTGGATGTCACGGTAAATGAGCCAGCCGATCACGCCCAGAAACAGGAGGAGCGCAAGAGCAGCCAACAGCCGCAAAAGTAATAGGAATACAGCCGGATCCATCTCTATTAGACTAGCGCCTTTCCTCGTCGGCGGGAAAGGTCAACGTTTCCTGCTTCCGGTTCGTCGTCGACGCGGGCAGGCTGTCACGATTTTCCAGACCCTCACCGTAAATGATGGAGACGCGATTGGCCAATGTAATCAGGTCGCCCGGCTGCAGCACACACTCCTGACACGGCTCGCCGTTGACCGTCACGCCCCCACGACTGCCCACATCATACAGGACAAAACGACCGTGTCGCCAACGAACGTGAGCGTGCTGGCGGCTAACGACCGGCGAGTCAATGATCACGTCGTTATCAACGCGCCGTCCAATGGTAATTAGCGGCTTATCGAGAGGGACGTGGCGCCGGCCGTTCACTATGAGAAAGGCATCCAGCGCCAATAGCCGTTCCCCGACATCGTTGTAGACGGGTCGGTATGTTTGCGTTGTGCTCGCCGAAGTACTTACTGGCGCGGCCTCCACCCGGACGGTGCCCGACTGCGCCATCTCGTCCATGGACAAGTCGACGGCCGGCGCCCCTGAAAGTGAGAGGTCTGCCTGTTCCGCCACTTCGACGACGAAGTGCACCAGACGCGGCGCCAGATCACTCCACTGAGTCCTCACACGTTCGTAGTCCGCGCGACACAGAATCAATCTGTAGTGAGCAGAGACTTCTTTTTGCGCTCCTTGCGCCCCATTTTCCACAGCCCGCGTCAGCGCCGCGGCTACCTTCCGCGAAAGTGACCATTCGCCAAAAATCCGGTAAAAGGTATCTTCTACCAGCCGCTGAGCTAACGTCTCAAAGCGTGTAAACCGTTTTCCCTTCATCGCCCGCATTATATTGCAGCGCGCTGCCGATTGCACGCAGCCACACGTAGAGTATACTTCCCGTATGCTAATCGTCCGCTGGCTGTCAAGGTTCGTAATGCAATCAGCGTTGCCTTAAAACAATCACCAGTAGAAACACACCATGTCAAAACGACAAGAAATTCGCCTCACGTCGCTGGCTTCTTGCGCCGGTTGAGCGTCTAAACTCGGCCCGGCCGAGCTGGCTCACGTGTTGCAGCCTTTACGAGATACATTTGATCTGGCCGCTTATCCCGATCTGTTGGTCGGGCTGGATAGAGCCGACGACGCTGCGGTCTATCGCCTGAACGATTCTCAGGCTATCGTTACAACAACCGACTTCTTCCCTCCGGTCGTGGATGACCCATACGACTTCGGGGCAATCGCCGCTGCCAACGCGATGTCTGACGTCTATGCTATGGGCGGCCGCGTGCTCTTTGCAATCAACCTGGTGGCCTTTCCACCGAACCTCGATCGCCAGATCCTGCGCGCGATTTTGCGGGGTGGCGCCGAAAAGGTAAAGGAAGCGGGCGGCATTGTCGTCGGGGGACATAGTCTGGAAGACAAGGAGCCAAAATATGGTATGGCGGTCATTGGCCTTATCGATCCTGCCATGGTCAAACGCAAGGGAGGCGGCCGACCAGGCGACGTGCTGATCCTGACTAAGCCGTTGGGCACCGGCGTCGTCACGACCGCCCTCAAAGAACAGAGCGCCGAATCGGCGCACGTTCAGGCTGCCGTGGACAGTATGAAACGCCTGAACAACGAGGCGGCAAAAGCTGCCCTGAGCATTGGGGCCAGCGGCATGACCGATATCACCGGTTTTGGGCTCCTGGGCCACGCCCGCGAAATGGCCGAACAGGCAGACGTGGACTTCGTTCTTGAGGAGGAACGCATTCGCTGGCTTCCCGGCGCCGTTCAATATGGCGAGACCGGCGCGTTCCCCGGCGGCATGGGCCGCAATCTGGAACACTTTGCCCCCCACGTTACGTTTGACGAGGATATTTCGGTGCTGACGCAGGATCTCTTGTGGACGCCGGAAACGTCAGGGGGCCTTCTCGTCGCTTTGCCATCGGCGGCTGTGGGCGACTACCAGAAGCAATGCTCCGGCGCCTTTGTCGTCGGCCGCATCGAGGAGGGGCAGGGAAGAATTTACGTTACTTCCCGCGCATAATCGTCTTCGTCGTCAGGCGCATCGGACGCATCGTCGTCAGACGACGCTTCATCGTCCTGCAGCGGCAAGATGAATGAGAAGGTTGCACCTCTTCCCGGCTCGCTGTCTACCCAGATGCGACCATCGTGAGCCTCGATGGCCATCCGACAAAAGGCCAATCCCAGACCGCTCCCGCGCCCCATCTGCTTACCCGTGACGAATTTTTCGAAAAGCTGATCCTGAATCTCGGGCGGGACACCGGGACCTGTGTCACTCACGCGTACCATAAGGTGACCATCCGCGATCTCTGCGCCAACCTGCACCTGGCCGTCGGCCGGCGTGAATTTAATGGCGTTGCCCACCAGATTCTGCAACACACGCTCCATGAGACTGCGGTCGGCCATCACCGGCGGGATCTCTGGCGGTATTTCGTAGTGGAGATTCAGCCCCTTCTCTTCAGCGAGCGTCCGCTCGGCCTCTAAGACCTCTTCCACAAGTTCGCTCATCTCTAACGACTTACGCAAAAGTGGCATACGCCCACTTTCCAGATGGCTGATGCTCAATATGCCGTTGACCAGATTTAAGATGCGCCGCGTACTCTGCCTGGAGATGGTTAACATTTGCCGTATGTCGGGCGGTGCCTCTTCCACCAGTTGTTCGTTCATCATCTCGAGCGCACTGTACACGACGTTCAGAGGATTGCGCAGATCATGGACCATCGTGTGCGTTAAGTCGTCCCGCATCTGCTGCAACGTTCGCTCTTCGGTCACATCCTGAAGTACGACCAACCGGCCGAGTGCTTCTTCCCCGGCTTTTACCGGCAGATTCACCCAGTGGAGGGCGCGCGAATCGACCTCGAATTCGCCTTCGCCCGGCTCGCTATTGCCCGCTTCAATGCGCCGAAACTCGCCAAGCACGTCCCGGACAACGTCTGGCCAACGCGGCCGCAACGTTCGCAGCAGATCCATAACGGGTCGGTTAATCCATGCCTCCAGGTCACCGGGCAGGTTCAAGTAGATCAGCGCCATACGGTTC
The DNA here is from genome assembly GCA_964432035.1 of uncultured Ardenticatenaceae bacterium. Lineage (GTDB taxonomy): Bacteria > Chloroflexota > Anaerolineae > Promineifilales > Promineifilaceae > JAAYYY01. The sequence goes on along the minus strand of CAYSMQ010000337.1, from coordinate 1,541 downwards.
ATCACCATGATCCTTCTATTGACGCCGATTAAGAGAATGCCATCACGGCTTGACTCAATCAGTGCTTGCAACCGGCTGTGCTCGTCAGCCACGGCATGGAAGAGGCGCGCGTTAGCCATGGCCAGCGAAATCGCCTCGGCAAGCGATTCGGCCAGCCAGACGTCGTCGTTATTAAAAGCGTCAACCTCGTCGCTTTCCACGGCAAACACGCCCAGTCGCTGCTGCCCGTGGCGCAACGGGATGACCATCGCGCTTCGCAGCCCGGGGACGTCGCCTACATCGCGCTCGTCGTTTTGCTGATCGGCAACGACCTGCGTTTCACCGGTGCGAAAAGCCCACCCACTGTACCCGGCGTCGATCGCAAATGAGATCCCTTCCGTCGGCGACAGAAGTCCGATCGCTGCCTCGACCACCAGCTCCGTTTCATCGCTGTTCGGCACCAGGATGGCCACAGAAGCCCAGTTTGTCAGCATCGCAATAGTCTCCACGGCAACCTTGGCCACTGTAGCAGGTTCTAGGTGTTCACCAATCCTGCGCAACGCCGTATACAAAGTGACCTGCCGCTCCGCCAGGCGCCGCTGATTCTCATAGATTTGCGCGTTGTGCAGGGCCAGCGCCATCTGATCGGTCGCCGCCTGCATTAAGGTTAGATATTCCTCCTGGAAATGGTATGGATCGGAATGTTGCAAGGTGAGCACGCCCGGTACGTCAGAACCGCTCGTAATGGGCACTACCAACACCGAGCGCACCTTATATGGCTGGTCGGGCAGCGTCAGCCAGCGCTCATCTTCCATCGTGTCGTGAACGAGAGCCGCCTGACCGTGGCGAACGACCCACCCGGCCAAGCCCTTGTCCATGACCTTTCCGACTATTTTGCGCCGGCTTCCGGGCGCTGTCGTTCCTCGCGCAAGGATACTGTGGGTAACTCGCCCGCTACTGTCCAGCAAAAAGAGGCTGCCGTACTCGGCACCGGTAAGATGTGTGGCAACGTCCAGGGCATTTTGCAGCGTCGCTCGCAGGCTGGGCCCCTCGGAGGTTGCCCGCGCTACGGCAACGAGGTTCTCGAACAACTGCTTGCTGGCCTTCAGTTCCTTCTCGGCTGCCTTGCGCTGGGTAATGTCACGAAAGACGATTAGATAGCCGTTAAAGCGGTTGTCACGACCATACAGTGGCGAGCGGCGCAGGTCATAGTAGCGTGCGCTGCCATTCTCCTCCAGCTGCACCTCTGTCTCCAGAAGCTCTGCTTTCTCACCTTCGGGCCACAAATGGGCCCAACGGGGAAATGACTTTGGCAAAGTGAGACCGAGCAGATCGGCCTCTTGCCGGTCGAGTACTTTCTGAGCGGCGGGATTAACTTCGACGATCCGGCCCTGTGGATTGACGACCAATACGCCATCGCTCATGCTGTCTATCACCGTCTTACGGGCAATCGGCACCAGATCGAACAGCTGGCGGCGCAAAATACCCCAGGCCAAAATGAGGCCACTGATTGTTAACGCTACCGGTGTCAGCTCAATATTCTGCAGCGGTGATAGGTCAAG
>CAYSMQ010000336.1:0-5618 GCA_964432035.1 uncultured Ardenticatenaceae bacterium | reverse complement strand
GTTCTTGTACGACGACGGAGAGATTCTGATCGGTACGCAGGCAATCAGTCGCAAGGCGCGCAACGTGAGCGCCGACCCGCAGGTGACGGTGGTGGTTGATGTCGCTGAACCCCCTTTTAAAGGGGTGATCATTTATGGGACCGCCGAGCTCGATGGCGAGGACGCTGCAGCCAAGCGCGTGCCCATCTTCGCCAAGTACGTTCCCCTGGAGCGGGCGCAGAAGATGGCCCACGGCATGGCCGAGCAGTTCCAGCCGGTGATTATACGCGTGCGGCCGGAGCGCATGGTTTCTTACGACTACGCCAAGATGTGAGTTGACGCCGATGGGGCGGGGAGTTGCTCTAAAGCGAATCAAACGAATAGACTAATACGCGAGATACCGTTCCCTCAAAGTTATCACGATCCTCATCCTTTTTACATTCGCATAGACATTATCCACCTACTAACCACACAGAAGACCACAAATCAAGTATTGTAAAGCAATCCTTCTACCCTTCTGTTTCCTCTGCCGTCCGTCGTCCGCCGTCCGCCGTCGATCTCCCATTTGACGCCTCCCCCCCATCCACTATCATTGCCTACCAATGTCACCCGATCCACGCCCCCTCTCCCAATCCGCCATGCCCCCCTCAGACGACGTTTCCCTGCGCCGCCTCCTCTCCATCGCCGTCGGCGCCCGCATCTTCAACGACACCGGCATCCAGATCTTCGGCCCTTATCTCGCCGCCATCGCCTCCGGGCTGGGCATTAGCATCGTCTCCCTGGGCGCGCTCAACAGCCTGCGCAGCCTTATGGGCCTTGCCGCGCCCCTCACCGGCTCCATCGCCGATAACATTGGCTACCGCGCTACCATGCGCGCCCTGCTCCTGCTCAGCGCCGCGGGGAGTCTGGCCTTCGCCCTTAGCCCCAACCTGCCCGTTGCCGTCGCCGGCCTTCTGGTTATGGGCCTGGGCCTCTTCTCCTTCGCGCCCGTGCTCCAGGCCTACGTGAGCGCGCAAGTCCCCTACCGTCGCCGCTCCCGCGGACTGGGCATTGTGGAGTACGGCTGGGCCCTCGCCGGCATCCTGGGCCTGTCCGTCTCCGGCCTGCTCATCGACCGCTTTGGCTGGCGCGCGCCCTTCCTGGTTATCAGCGCCGGCCTGCTTCTCACCTTCTTTGTCTTTGGCGCTTTTCCCCGAACGCCCGCCCACGCGCCGTCACAAACTGCCGCTGCAAGCGCCCTTCGCCAGTGGCGAGAATGGCCCCGCCGCCTGCGCGCCCTCCTGCAGCTGGAGTCCAACGCCCGTTCGGCCTGGGCTGCCATGCTTGCAAACGCCCTCAACGTCTTCGCCGCCAGCAACATCAGCTTCATCTACGGCGTCTGGCTCGGCCGCGAGTACGGCGTCAGCGCCACACGGCTGGGGCTGGTGGCCTTGCTACTCGGCGCCGCCGAGCTTTGCGGCAGCGTGCTCGTTAGCATCGTCGGCGACCGCCTGGGCAAATATCGCAGCATTCTTGGCAGCTCCATCGTCGGCGTTGCCGCCTACCTGCTGCTGCCCCTCCTGGACTCCCTGGCGACCCTGATAATCCTCATCGCCGGCCTCATCTTTTCCCGCTTCCTCTTCGAGGTCAGCATCGTTAGCAGTATCTCGCTTCTCAGCGAGCAAGTTCCCACCCAGCGAGGCAAAGTCCTGGCCCTCTCCAGCGCCATGGTCACCGGCGGCATCGCCGCCTCCAGCGTGGTCGGTCCCCTGTCCTACACCGCCTGGGGCATCAGCGGCCCGGCCCTCATCGCCGCCGCCTGCAGCTTTGTTGCCGCCGTTCTTTTGCTGCGGTGGGTGAGCGATCGCTAGTGACGGGAGTTTTTACCGCAATTCGTCGAGGTTGAAAGGTTGCCACCCATTCGCCTCTGGCGCCTGCCACCACAGATGAAGGTCCCGGCGCTGCAGTTCGCCAACCAATTCATGGGGTGTGATCCAGTCGTGGATTGCAACCAGACCCTTCGCCGCCAGGCTGCCCTCCAGCAGCTTCTGCGTGGCGATGCTGGCCAACACGGCCGGGATGAGGCCGCCGTCCTTCTCAGCGACCAGGGCCAGGCGATACGTCAGCATCTGCTCGTTCTTTAGCCCGCTTATCTCAAACATCACCCCGCCCTCATCCTTTCCCACCCGTCCTACAAGCCACGAGAAGGCGCGAACGAGCGCTGTGTAGCGCTCCCAGCGCGGATGACCGCTCTGCACGCGGATGCGGGCTGCCAGACCCAACAAGCGGTTGAGCCAGGCGTGTTCGGTGCCCGCTTTGAATTCCACCGTCTGCACGCCGAACAACGCGGGCAACAGGTCCAGGTCGGCCATCTCCAGAACCAGGTACGTGAGGCGCTTGCCCAGGGGAGGGGGAAAGCGCACCCACTGCGGTTCGGTCCAGCCGTGAACCAGCGCCGGCTCACCCCCGCGTGGCTGCCAGAAGGGGCGCCCGACGCCGATGAGCATGGCGTGGAACATGGCCCGCCCGCGGTGTTTTCGCGTGTCCGGCGCGGCGAAGGTGCGGATGGCGGTGAGCGAGTCCAGGCACGGCGCGACCATGGCGGCAAAGAGCGCTTCCATGCCCGGCGCCACGGAGAAGCCGTTGAGGATGGCGCTGCCTGCCGGCTGGCTCTCCGTCGCCAGCGCGCGCACCTCTCGGGCAAACTGCCGGTCTTCGGCGATGTCCACATATGCCGTGCCCGTAGCGAGGGCCGCCTCCACGGGCGCCAGCGGCAGGGTCTGGAAAGGGCCGGCGCAATGTACCACGACGTCCGCGTTGGCCATTAGCGCTTCCAACCGTTCCCTATCACGAACGTCGCAAACGGCCACGGCAGGGTTACCTGCCGCCGTTTGGTAAGCAGTTCGAGGAACTGCCGTTTGGCGGTTGCCCCAGGTGTGATCGCGCGGCGGGTTGCGGCTGGCGACGACGACGCGGGCGGCCGTGTGCTGTAGTAGATCGTCGACGAGGTAGCGCCCGTAAAACCCGCCGCCGCCCAGGACTAGAACGGCGCCGCTCGCCGGGCTCGTTGCGCTCATGACCGGCCTCCTTGCAGGAACGCTCGCCAGCCGCCTTGTAGACCAGCTGCATCGCGCAGGTAGAGCATAAAGGGAATCCACCAGATCAGATCGTTGGCCAAAATCGTCCAGCCAAAGGCCAGAGGCAGTTCGCCCGCCAACAGCGACCAGGCGAAGCCCACGGGGCCCAGCACCTTGCCCAGCAGGCCGATGAGGATGAGGTGAGGATGGCGCGCCGGAAAGCGGGCCACCCACCAGTAGGCGGGCGCATAAACCAGCACGAACATACCCACGACGCGCCACAGAGCAGGATAGGTGGGGGGCGGCATGCCGACCAGCTGGAAGAACAGTTCGGGATATAGAATATTGGCGCTCCCCCACAGAAGGTTGTAGGCGGCGGCAGCATAGAACCACGGTCTGTAGCGCGCAAGGCGTCCCTGCGCGATGGTTGCGTCGTCCACGTTAGATTTCCGCCGTCCGTTGTGTGCGGGCCACTGTGTTTAAATGCGCCTAAAAATAAATCGCCTAGAGTATAGGTGTTGCCGGTACTTTCCACAACTGGATACTTTCGGTATATATTTGAGTAAACCGAAGGAAGAAGGAAGAGTGACGAGTGGAGAGGAAACGAATGCGCCCCTTTGAAGCCAACAAAAAAGAAAAAACCGTCATCGGCATGGTGCACCTGCCGCCGTTGCCTGGAACACCGTTTTACGAAGAAGGCAGCTATAAGTACGTGTTTGAGAAGGCCATAGGCGACGCCACAGCCTTATATCACGGTGGCGCCACAGGTTGTCTTGTGCAAACCATTGACCGCGTCTATCCCACCGGCGACGAGGCCGATCCGGCGCGCGTGGCGGCGGTTGCCAACATCGTCTACGCAATCGCGCGAGCCACGGGTCCCGAATTTGGCATTGGCGTCCAGATCTTGCGTAACGCGCTTAGCGCCTCGCTGGCGGTTGCTACCGTCAGCGGCGGCTCCTTTGTGCGTTGTGCCGCTCTCGTTGGCGCTACGCGCAGCAGCGGCGGCGTTCTACAAGGCGACCCCTTGAGCGTCATGCAGTACCGGCGGCGGGTGGGCGCCATGCACGTGCGCATGATTGCCGAGATCCACTCCATGCACTACAAAGCCCTGGACGGAACGCCGCCGGGCGAAACGGCGCAGGCTGCCGTGCGCGCCGGCGCCGATGCGGTGTCGCTGGGGGATCCCGACGAGGAGACGACGCTGCAGATGATCGGCGGGGTGCGCGGTGCCGTGCCGGGGACGCCGGTTTTTCTGGCGGGCTACACCAACCACGAGAACGCGGGTCGCCTGCTGGCTGCCGCCGACGGCGCTTTTGTGGGTAGCTGCCTGGAGAAGGGCGAGTGGGGCAGTGAAGTGGACGAGGAACGGGTGCGAGCTTATATGGACGTTGTACGTAACATTGAACAAGACGCAAGCAAAGCCGGAGGAAATTCCTGATGCCTGGAAGCAACGTGACCAAGTTAGACGATCTGCTGCAACGCCTGGACGAGCGCCATGGGGGCCTGTGGCAGCGGCTCGACGAGACCGTCACCCGCCAGACCTACTTTGAGCTCTTCAAACAACTCTCCGACAACTATTCACCCACGCTGACCGTCTCGCGCGTGCAGGGGCCGCTGGTGGAGGCGTTGGCGCAAGCAGACGCCGGGTCGCACAGCCAGCTGCAGGTGTCGTCCAACGCCCGCAGCTCAGGCTCGATTACGCTCACCGTGGGATCCGAACCGGCGCCCATCTGGCTCTCGGGCCATGCCGACGTTTGCAGCTACCTGACCGGCGAGCCGCAGGGCGCACGCTACCCTCTGACGCCATTCTGCATGCACCGCGCCCGTCCCGGGCGGCGCGCCGCCGTGGCCCTTGCCGCGCCGCAGGGCGCCGGGCCCCTGCAGCGCGTTGCCTACGGCGACATGGTCACCGAGGAGGATGGGCAGCTCTTCTTCGAGACGGAGGACCGGGAGCTTTTGCCCTGGACCCGCGTGGTCCATCATCTGCCGGCGACCTGGGACGAGGAAAGCGACGTGTTCCACGGCTTCATCGACAACCAGGGCACCTGCGCCGCGCTGATTCTGGCGGCGCGTGTGCTCTCGCACTACGAGGCCAACGTCACGCTGGTTCTCAACGACGAGGAGGAGGGGCCTGTGGATAAAGGCAACCAGGGCTTCTCGCGGGCGCTGACGCGGCTGCTCAACCGCACGCCGCACGAACAGCTGCCGCGCCTGGTCGTCGTCAGCGATGTGCACCAGCAGGAGAGCCACCTGGCGGCGCGGGCCGAGACCCAATTCGGGCAGGGCGCGCTGTTCACCGGCGCGGCAAGCGGCGCGCGCGGCGCCGTCGTGCCGCCGCAGATCCTGGCCTTCAACCGCCGCCTGTCGGCTGCCCTGGCCGAACGCGGCATCAAGCTCACAGAGAACAGCGGCTATGTCAGCCGCAGCGACGACGTCTCCGCCCTGCAGTACACGCAGAACATCGCCCTTATCGGCTTTCCCGGCCTCTACGCGCACTTCGACCGCACGCCCCAGGCGCGCGCCGGCGATTTGGTGCACCTCACAAAGACACTGGTCGTCTACGCCCTGTTGGCTCAGGATGAG
>CAYSMQ010000335.1:0-5634 GCA_964432035.1 uncultured Ardenticatenaceae bacterium | reverse complement strand
GAAATCCAAATGTATCCTCTTCCCTCAATCCTCGTTAAACCGCTTGAAATTATAGCAAACGCAGCCAACCCTACAAGTTTTAGGCGCGTATCAGACGCTCTGCCACCGAATTGCCGCCAAAATGCCGCCGCTTACGACGCGCTCCCAGACTGAAATCGCCCTGTTGCCCCAAATCTTGATTACCTTAAAATTAGCTTAGAAGTAGCCGGCAACGTCGGAGAAGACATAGAATCAATCCCCATGCATTGTGGATTAGACACGCAAAACCATGATTGAAATAGAAGGACTTGTAAAGAATTACGGCATGCTACCCGTCCTACGGGGTGTTAATCTCAGCGTTCAGGCCGGAGAATTCGTGACCCTCGTGGGCGCAAATGGCGCGGGTAAAACGACGTTACTACGCATTGTTGCCAGCCTGCTCAGCCCCAGCGACGGTCGCGTCAGTGTTGGTGGCTGGCCCCTGCCCCAACACGCCGACAAGGTGCGCCCTCACCTTGGTCTTGTATCACACCATGCCTTGCTGTACGGCGATCTCACTGCCGCCGAGAATCTGATGTTCTTTGCGCGCCTCTATGATCTAGATGATCGCGAAGCGCGCATTGCCAGCGCCTTGCGTTCTGTGGGCCTTCTGGCGCGCCAGCGAGACGCGGTGCGCACGTTTTCCAGAGGAATGACGCAACGGTTGACGCTGGCACGGGCCACGCTACACGAGCCCGATGTGCTGCTCCTGGACGAGCCGTACACAGGCCTGGATCAGGAAGCGTCGCACCTTCTTGACGATTTGTTACGTCGCGAGCAAGCGCGTGGACGAACTATTCTCATGATCACGCACGATCTGGCGCACGGACTCAATCTGTGTGACCGCATTGCCATCCTGAGCCGGGGAAAGGTGGTTTCCAGCGTAGAACGAGAGAGCATGACGGCGACCGACTTCCTGACTCACTACGCGGACATTACAAGGAATTGATTTGAGCAACGAAGAGGTACTCATAGATAAGCGCGAAGCGGCACCGGCCGTCGAGCAGCCCGCCGGATTGCGACGTTTCATGGGAGCCGTCGCAGCCATCGTGTGGAAAGATCTGGTCATAGAACGGCACACGCGCCAGACGCTGAGCATCATGATCGTCTTTTCGCTTGCCGCCGTCATCGTCTTCAACTTCGCCCTGGAACTGCGCCTCGATGCCGCGCGCGAGGTGTCGACGGGTCTCCTATGGATCGTCATTTTGCTGGCGGGCACGCTGGGTCTTAACCGCTCGCTGGCGAACGAGCAGGAGAATCACAATATGGAAGCCGTGCTCATGGCTCCTGTCGACCGCAGCGCCATCTACCTGGGCAAGGTCACGAGCATTACCGTGTTTGTCTTTCTCCTGGAGGCGGTGTTGATCCCAGTCTTCATCGCCTTTTTCAACAAGCCATACTGGCGACCACAGGTGATCTTGATCATCATATTAGGTACAATTGGCTACGTGGCAGCGGGCGTTCTCGTCTCGTCGATGTCTATTCAGACGAGATCGCGCGACGTGCTCTTACCCGTCCTACTATTGCCGCTGTCGCTGCCATCGGTGCTGGCGGCGGCGACGGCCGTATCGGCATATATGCTGCCGGAACTACCGCCATGGAATGAAGTACAGACCCCGATTGCCCTGGTGGTGGCCTTTGATGTGTTGATGCTGACCGCCGGATTTTTGACCTATCAGTTTGTCGTCGAGGAATAGACTATGTCACAAGCACGCTTGGAAAAGACCTCCCGGATATTAAACTGGGCCACAGGGCTGATGTTCCTCATTAGCCTCTACATGATATTTTTCTTTGCTCCCACAGAGAGCACGATGGGTCACGTGCAGCGCATCTTCTACTTTCACGTAGGCTCTGCGTGGGTCGCCGCCGTTGCCTATTTCGTCGCGCTCATTGCCGGCATCCAGTACCTACGGCGACCAAGCAAAACAATCGATACGGTGTCCATGGCCTCTGTAGAAATCGGGTTGGCCTTCACGACCATGACCATCGTCAGCGGCTCAGTTTGGGGTCGTCCGGCGTGGAACACGTGGTGGATCTGGAGCCCACGACTGACGTCTATTACGGTCATGTGGCTGGTCTATGTAGCCTACTTTATGCTACGCGGCGCCATTGAGGACGAAGATAAGCGCGGGCGCTTCGCGGCCGTTTACGTGATCGCCGGCTTTGTCACAGTCATCATCACCTATCTCAGCATCCGCTTTCTACGCGATATTCACCCCGTGCTCATTGGAGAGGCCAGCGAAGCGGCCGAGGGCCTACAGGAGTTTTCCTCGGGGCTGGAGTCGGCGCAGATGGGAATCACCGTTACGGTAGCCACGATCACGTTCAGCGTCCTCTACCTGGCCTGGCTCTTCAACCGCCTGCGGTTGCAGCGCCTGCTTGACGAAGCCGACACACTGAAGATGCGGGTCATGGCTCACCTACAAAGAAGCTGACCGCTCACAGGAGATAACAATGCTCACATTTCTGTTGCCGCTTTCAGTCTACTTGCAGACGGGGGAGCCCGGTCGCTTTAACGAATATCTATTGCTGGCCTACGGCGTGATGTGGTTGGTAATAGTGGTCTACATCGCCAATCTGGCCAACAAGCAACGTAACCTGCACCAGGAGATTAAATTGATGCGCCGCCTGTTAGAGGAAGATGAGCGCGAAGGCAATTCGTAAGGCGCCTTACGGGCGCGCTGGTGCAACGGCCGTATAAATAAACTATGTGACAGTCCACGCCGCTTAAATCCCTTTCACCGGCGCAACGACTGGCGGCAGTTATCGTCGCAGTCGTGCTCGTTTTCGTTGTCGTTGGCAGCCTACTGGGGCCCTCATCTCAAGGTGACCAGTTTAGGTTTGGCGTCCAGAACCAACCGTTTCTGGTGTTAGCCTTTCTGGCTTTTGCCGGCGGCCTATTGAGTTTTGTATCGCCTTGCACGTTGCCGATATTGCCCGCCTACTTCGCCTTTGCCTTCCAGAGCGGTCGCAAGCAGATTGCAGCTAACACACTAGCCTTCATGCTCGGTCTGGGTGTCATGTTTAGCTTTTTGGGGGCAGGTGCGTCGGCCATCGGTACCCTATTAAATCAGAGCGCCGACCTCCTATTGCTCATTGGCGGCAGTTTCATTGTTATCTTTGGCCTGATGAGCCTGATGGGGAAAGGCTTCAGCGGCTTTGTTCAGGAAAACAACGCAAACAACGATAGCCTCGGCGGTTCCTTCGTCTTTGGCCTTACGTTCGCCGTAGGTTGGACGAGCTGCACGGGCCCCATTTTAGGCGCGGTCCTTTCACTTGCAGCCGTCTCCGGTACCGTATGGCACGGTATCATGCTGCTTTTCATTTATACATTGGGGCTCGGCATCCCCTTACTGATCGTCTCCACGCTTTTTGGCCGCGCCAGCCGCGATAGTCTTTTCTGGCGCCTGCTGCGTGGAAAGGGTTGGACGGTGGACGTACCACGCCTCGTAGTCGGCGCTCTTTGGGCGCTGGTCATCTGGCGTATTCTTGTTGCAGTCGGCAACTTCGCACTCAGCGAGTTCCACACGCTGGCAGCTCGCCCGCTGGAGCCATGGCAGACGGTCGGCCTTCTGGGCATCGCGATGCTCGGCGTCGGGCTGTGGATTGTCACCGGGCGCGAGCGCGGACCCATCAGGTTGTATCTTCACTCGACGCAGCTCATCAGCGGGGCCCTGTTTATTGTCCTGGGCTTGCTCATGATCAGTGGAATTCTAGCGTATTTTAACAGCCTGATTCCACCCGATCTGGCTATCTGGTTCGCGGACTTTGAAGAGTGGCTCATCGGCCTCTTCAGCTGAGATGGTTTACACGTGAGCACATCTCCCACCCGCCAATCGCGTGACTCCACGCTGTCTGGCCCCATGCGTATTATTATTCTCGTCGTCGGCTTTGGCCTGCTGGGCGCTGCTGTGGGACTGGTTCTCTACGGCAGCGATCTGCTGATACCCGAGGAAGCTGAACCGGCAGACATTGACGTACAGATCGAGTCATTTGCTGTGGGAACGCCCAGATCCGTGGATCCGCCCATCAGCATCAGCCCCCCGCCGGAACCGGGAGAGGCTGCGCCTCCGTTCTTGCTCGAGGATCTGCAGGGAGAACAGGTGACATTGGCACAATTTCGCGGACAGCCGGTCATCCTCAATTTTTGGGCCACGTGGTGCGCGCCTTGTATTTTCGAGATGCCTGAGTTGCAGGCAGCGTATGAAGCGTATGGGGAGTCGGACCTCGTTGTGTTGGGTCTCAACCGTGATGAGGATCCGGAAGTCGTCGCTGATTTCCTGGCCAACGATCTGGAGGCCGAAATCTCGTTCCCTATTCTGCTGGACGAACATGCCGTCGTTGGCGATGGGTACGGCGTCATGAATTTGCCCACGACCTATTTTGTCAATCCAGACGGCATCGTCACCGGCGTGCATCGCGGGCCACTGACGCTGCAACAAATCGAAGACTTCCTCGAAGAGATGTCCTGACCACCTGCCTGAACGCATCAGGCGGTCTTGGGCGACGGCGCCAATATTCTCCCGTCTTTTGCACTCAGCCTCGTTGTGTACTAAGCTCCAGGGAAATCGATCCGAAAACATAAACGAAATATATGGAACCAGTAGAAAAGCAGGAAGAAAGACAACCCGTTACCGGCTGGCAGCGTACGGTGGTTATTGGCATCGATCGTCTCGTCTATGGACTATCGCGCCATTGGGTCGCCGTCTTTAGCGTCATCGCCGGCATTTATGTCGGTCTCCCCATCCTGGCCCCGGTCCTTATGAACGCCGGCGCCACCGGCCCGGCACGCGCCATCTACACGGTGTACTCTCCCATGTGTCACCAGATGGCCTCGCGTTCATTCTTCCTTTTCGGCGAGCAACCGGCCTATCCTCGCGAGCTTGCAGGCACCGAGTTGACGCCCATTGAAGCCTATATGCCGGGCATTCCCGAATTCGAGGGCGTGCCCACGGATCCTGAAGCGTGGCCCTTGTTTCTGCGACCGGCCCGCGCCTTTGTCGGCAACGAGCAAATGGGCTACAAGATGGCGCTGTGCGAGCGCGACATCGCCATATATGGTTTCGTTCTCATCGGTGGCGTGCTCTACGGGCTCCTCCGCCGCCGGTGGAAAATCCCGGCCCTTCCCCTGTGGGCCTTCCTGATCATTGGCCTTGGTCCCATCGCCCTCGACGGCTTTAGCCAGCTCTTCAGCCAATATGGCGTTGCCGCCGAAAGTCTCTCCTTCCTTAACAGTATCTTCGCGCTACGCGAAAGCACTCCCTTCCTGCGCACGTTCACCGGTGCCCTGTTCGGCTTTAGCCTCGTATGGATGGCCTACCCGCACATCGACCGCAGCATGAAGGAGACGGAGGAGAATCTGGGGGCAAAGCTGCGCGGCGCCGGGGTGATTGATGACGACGACGGACGACGGACGGCGGACCGCAGATAGAATCGCATCGAATTTGCACGAATTAATCTTAGCGAACGTTCGCAATATTCGGCGCCGACCACTTCTCGGGCGACCATCAATCCCCACTCTCTAATCTCCAGTCTCCAATCTCCAGTCCCTAATCTCCAACTTCCAGCCCTCCCAAAACAATCGACGCATTGTGCCCACCCAACCCAAAGCCGTTG
>CAYSMQ010000334.1:0-5644 GCA_964432035.1 uncultured Ardenticatenaceae bacterium | reverse complement strand
TCCCGTCGCTCCCGTCCGATAGTAATACGCTCTAAGACACAAGACCTCTCGAATTACTCGAGGGGTCTTCTTTTTTTATTGTGTCCTTCTTACCTTCGACAAGCGTCCCAGAATGAGTCGAAAAAAGAGTAATGGGATGTGCTGGATGATAGCTGAATCGAGGACATAACTTACTCCATACAGGACGTTTGCTGGGAAGCGCCAGACTTTTCACTTTAATAGGCAATCCTGTTGCGGGAGCGACGAATGGTTCCTCCCGGCTGTCCATTGCAGCCAGACCTCTCCTACAATCCGGATCAGATTCGGGGGCAGATCATAACCGAAAAGGCCCTTGCTGTATCTGAGGATCGTCTTTCGTTGGCAGCCGCTGAATTTGACGGGGGCGGTCGGCCAACTCGACGTTGCGGCGCCGAACTGTCACTCTGGTCGCTATGGGCTTGAATTCCCTTCGTCAAAGCCAAGCGGCGAGGAAAGCATCCGGCGCAAAGACATAAGAGCCGTTTCCAGAGCTCTTTCTTTCCCTCGCGTAACCGACGCCGAAAACAGACGAGCGTCCACACGGGGGCGCCAGGCAGCCAGCTCCTCCGTGGCCCGAGTCCTCGTTTCGTGTTTGGCAGCGTCGTGGTGCTTCGCCTGCGCCAGCGCTTCGACGCCTGCAGAAGTCGCTCCAGTTTCTAGAAATAGCCGGCCGATATCGACGAATATCTTGAGGACGAGCGGCCAGAACTGAATGTCGGCGGCGATGGTCATGGCCTTCTCCAGGTGGCGGCGCGCCAGATCGTACTCCCTTTCCGCAAAAGCCACCTGTCCCAGGCCGAGACAAGCTCCGGCCATGCTGCCCCGGTCATTCGTGTCCTGATAAATCGCCAGCGCCTCCTCGAAAAAGCGCCGCGCGGCCGCACAATCATCCTCGAGCAAGGCAATTTCGCCCAACAGGGAAAGCGCCTCCGCCTCGCCCTTGTCATTGAAGCGCCGGCGGATGGGAATACTCGCCTCGTAATAGTACTTTGCCTCTGCGTAACGCCCGGTCGCCTGCGCCGCTTTTCCTACCTCAAGCAATGTGTATCCCAGGAACCACTCATGTCCTTCACCCCGCGCTATCGTGCAGGAACGCTGCGCCTCTCGATATGCCGCCTCGTAACGCCCGACGGCGGCATGAGCCGACGAGAGCACATAATGGGCAAGACCCAGATTCAGCCCGTCGTCACGGCCCTCGGCGCCCGCTCGCGCCCGCTCCGCCAATTCCACGGCCCTCTCAGGGGCACCTTGAACCAGGGCGACAATTGCCAGAGGTAGGGCTGAATCGGTGCCATACCCCGGTGGCGGGGGCCTGTCGAGCCGGCTGTAGGTGTCAAAGCTATCTTCGGCTGCCGCCTGGGCCTGGGCAATGTGGCCGAGACGAATTTGACACCAGGCAAGGCGGTTCAGGGCCTCCGCTCGCGCCAGGTCACGCTCTTTCGAGGGGGGCATCTCAGCGAAGACGGCCGCCGCCCGCGCGGCAGCGGTAGCAGCTTCTCGGAAGCGGCTCTGATAGAAGTGATAATTGACGTATACTGTGACCGTCCGCTGCAACTCCTTACCTCTCTGCTGGGCCAGCGCCCATCCCCAGGCCGCTCGCACATTATCCAATTCTGTAGATATCTCAGCCACCGTCTCTCTTTGTTGTGGACCGTGCAGCGACTCTCGCCGCTGTTCGAGAAAGTCCAGATAGAAGGTGGCAAAACGCGCCTCCGTGGCCCTCGTTTCCTCAGCGTTTTGCCGCAGTTTTTCTGCAGCGTACTGCTTGAGCAGTTCGTGCATATAGTAACACCCCTCTGGAGCTTTTTGCAGCAGGGATCGGTTAACCAGCCGTGACAGCCCCTTCATGGAAGCACCTGAAACAGCTTCCGCTGCCTTCCGGCTAAAACGGCCGCGGAAGACGGACAGTCTGGCGAAAGCGCGACGGTCCCGGGGCAACAGCCGCTGCCAGGAGGCGTCGAAAACGGCGTGTATGCTCCTGTGGCGCGCGGGTACGTCGCGCACGTCGGTTTCCAGAAAGCCAAGTCCCTGCGCGATCTCTCTGGCGATTGCCGCCAGGGAAAGCGATTCGGTCCACGTTGCCGCCAGTTCCAGGGCGAGCGGCATGCCTTCCACCAGCCGGCAAATGTGGTAGAGGTTAACATATTCCTCATTATCAGATAATTCAAGCGCCGGTTCCATCCGTATGGCAGCCCTCAGAAAGAGGCGGGCTGCGTCGTTCGCCACAGCATCCGGGGCCGAAACGTCAACCTGCTCGTAGGGCAAACCGTTCAGTGGGAGGAGCTGTTCCCCGCGCAGGCCGAGTCTTCGTCTGGATGTTGCCACGATCTGGACGCCGGGCGCGGCCCTCAAGATCTCGGTCGCCAACCCGGCTCCAGAAAGTAAATGTTCAACGCTATCAAAGAGCAGCAACATCTGCTTCCCCGTCAAGTAGTCGAGCAGTCGTTGGCGCGGCGAGCGCCGGTCTTGACCGTGTAAAGGAAACTTGAGAACGATGCCAATCTGAGAGATTAGCTGCTCCACACCATCGAGAGAGGTCAAGTTTACGAGGTAAACGCCGTCGGTGAAAGGACGGTCCGCTCGCTCGAGCAGTTCCTGTGCCAGCGCAAGCATCAGTCGCGTCTTGCCCATGCCGCCCGGACCCATGATCGTGATAAGGCGTACATCGTCGTCAGCGAGCCAACGATTCAGCAACCCCAGTTCCTTTTCCCGGCCGATGAGCGGCGTCGTCGGGGCGGGAATATTGTGCAGAGCGAATGGAGCGGGGTCCCGGATTCGTTCGTAGACCGCCCGCGTATCGTCCGATACGTCAACGCCAAGCATCTCCTGAAGCAACGCCCTGCACTGCTCGTACTGCCTCAGGGCAGCGCTGCGCTGTCCTTGCTGCGCCAGGAGGATCATGACCCGCCGATGCGTTTCCTCGTGCCAGGGCATCAGTTGCAGCAATTGGCGGGCAAGACGTAGGGCCTCGGCGTCGCGGCCGGCGCGTGCCTGCTCTTCGACGGCCCTGCTCAGCAGGCGCTCGGCATGCTGTCGCCAGCGCTCCCGCTCGCCCAGCAGCCATGTCTCGAATTCTAGGTTCTCCTCCAGACGAACGCCCTCCAGAAAGTCGCCCCGCACGAGTTCGGCCGCTGCGAGCCATTGTCCGGCTTCCTCCAGGCGCAAGAGTTCATGAACATCCACGCGCGTCTCGGCACCGGGCATGAACACTACCGTCTGCCGATCCGTCTGCCAGCAGCCGGGCAAGATGTTACCCAGGTTATGCAGTTCGCGGCGCAAGTTAGCCTTCCCCGTGGACTGTGCCTCGTCGGGCCAAAAGAGGGCGGCGAGGGCGTCGCGGGCGACCGGCCGCTGTTCGACCGCGAGATATCCAAGGATGGCCATGGTCCGCTGGGAACGGAAGCGAGGCGATTCACCGTCCTGCCAGGCTGCCTGCGCAGGTCCCAGTAAGTGAACGGTGTACTTGTTCATATCGTCGTTCCCCTGTCACTTCTTGCACGACGAAAGGCCGGCGTACTCTCCATGCTCCGCGCGAAGTGGACGATAAATGGACGCTTGGACGATAGGGTGTGCGTGTACTGTTTAAGTGACTCTGCCATCCATTATAACACATGCCGAATCAGCCAGAGCCTCAATTCCAGGAGCGACCTCCCCCATACGCGGCCGTGCTGGTGCGCTGTTGGCGTGAAGAGGGAAAGATGCGCTTCCTGCTGGAAAATGTGCAAACGCGGGAGCGGCAAGGCTTCACCACCTTTGAGGCTCTGTCAGAAGCATTGCGCCTTGCCTTGCTCGTCGCCCAGTCAAACTCGTGAACGCGAGATTCTTCGCCTCAATTAACCGTTCTGCTAAGCAATCTGGAGGTATAAGCCATGAGAAAAATGATAATCACACTGTTACTAGTCGCGATAGTTGCTGCCGTGGCACTGCCGGCCGGCGTCCTCGCAAAGCCGACAGTTGAGAATATCCAGCTGAGGATTCCGCTGGCCGGGCGTTATGACGATTTACCGGAGCCGTGTGAAGACCTGGTGCACCTCAGCGGCACCCTGCACGTTACTGTCCACCTCACCGAAATGGAAAACGGCGATAGGTTGCTCGTAGTGCACACCAATCCGCAGGCCGCCGTGACGCAAGGGGTAGAAACCGGCAACATCTACCGCGGCGTCGGTGTCGGCCATAGGGTGGAGCGAACGCTCGGCCCAGGCGAGTCCTACACCTCTGTCGACGTCTTTTTGCAGGTACCCGAGTTCGGCTTGCAATATGTGGTGCACACGACCGTGAACGCCAACGGCGAACTGACGGCTGAAATTGATCACTTTATCGAACCGGGCTTCAGCTGCGCTGACCTGAGCAGCTAGAGATCTCACAAACGAGGCGAAGAATCTCTCTGCTTCCATCGGCTGACCTGGCACCGGCGCGGCGGTAAACTTGCCTACTTAAACAAGCGAGTGAAATGATTGTAAGAGGGAAGAGAAGATGTCCGCAATAAATATTCCTGACGAGATGACGGCAGTCATCCTGGATTCCTATTCCGGTGTGGAGGCATTGAACGTAGAAATGTGGCCTGTTCCCCGCCCCGGAAAGAACGAGGTCTTGGTCAAAGTTGCGGCCACGTCAATTCACCCCGGTGATTTAGAGTTCATCAACGGTGAATACGGTTATTTTGAGGCGCCCACACCACTGGTGCCCGGTTTTGTGGGGTGCGGGACCGTCGTCGAGGCAGGGGACGGCCTCATGGCCCGCTATCTTAAGGGCAAGCGGGTGCAGTGCGTGAGCAAAGCGCTCTACCAGGAAGAAGGAGACGGCGCATGGGCTGAATACATGCTAACCAGCGCGGACTACGCCCTTCCGCTTAGCGGGGCTGTCGATCTAGACCAGGGCGCCACAGGGTCCGCCATCAACGCGCTCAGCGCGATGGGCCTGATAGAAATTGCCAAACAGGGTGGTCACAAGGCGCTCGCGCAAACGGCGGCTGCCGGTACGGTCGGGCGCATGGTCAACCAGTTAAGCCGGCGCAACGGGATTGATGTCGTCAACGTCGTTCGGCGTGACGAACAGGTTGACCTGGTCACGGAACATGGCGCCTCCATTGTCTTGAACCGCAGCGATTCGGCCTTCCAGCAGAAGTTGTATGATGCCTGTCACAGGCACGAGGTCCACCTGGCCTTCGACGCAGTCGGCGGGCCGGTGACGAGACACCTGCTGCAGGCGATGCCTGAGCATAGCAAAGTCATTGTCTATGGGTTGCTCGCCGGCGAGCCCGCGCAGGCAGATATGAAGCAACTGGTCTTTCAACAAAAGAGTGTTGATAGCTTCCTTGTCGTAACGTGGCTCGAACGTAAGAATCTCATCCAGAACCTGCTCCTCTGGCGGCGCGCACAAAAATTGGTGGCTGCGGGCCTCCAGACAGAGATCCGGGGGCGGTGTTCGCTGCCAGAAACCAAAGATGCTGTCGAAGCGTATCAACGTCAGATGAGTAGCGGGAAAATGGTGTTGCTGCCTGGCCAGTGAATGACTACGTGGATCTGGCAGCAAGGACGTCTGGTATAATGTAGGCACCGGTCTACGTAGAAGTGGAAAGGAGACAGGTCATGGAATCGGAAATTCAGCTAGGTTCAATCGCCGGACT
>CAYSMQ010000333.1:0-5647 GCA_964432035.1 uncultured Ardenticatenaceae bacterium | reverse complement strand
CCGGGCTCTATGCCACCCTGACGGCGTTTGTAGACAATCTGGGCGCGGACCTGATCGTCGCCCAGAGCGGAGTGCAGGGCCTATTCGCTTCCGATTCGTCTGTCCCCTTGCGCCTGCACGACGAGGTGGCGGAAGCAGCCGGCGCCAGCGAAGCGGGCCATATTGTGGTGGCCGACATCATCTTCACAGCAGGCGACACCAAGACACCGGTGCTGCTGGTCGGCTACGATCCCGACACGCCCTTTGGCGCGCCATGGAACATCGGCGCCGGACGGGCGCTGGCCGAAGACGACGAAATCTTGTTGGATACCTGGTTGGCGGAGCGCGCAGGCATCGCCGTTGGTGAAGAAATCGGCGTCCTGGATCGCACCTTTCGCGTCGTGGGCCTCACGCGCGGGACGGCTTCCTGGATGAGCCCCTACATCTTTGTCTCCCTGGACGCAGCCACCGCCACACTCGGCCTAAACAACGCCGTCAGCTACCACTTGTTACGGTTAGAGCCGGGCCAGGAGGTAGGCGCCGCCAGAGCGGCCATCGAGGGCCGCATCGCCGGGGTCGACGCGCTGACGCCGGAAGACGTGGCAGCGGCCGACCGGCGGGTGCTGGCGACGGTGATGGACACGCCTTTGCAGGTCATGCTCGTCATCAGCGCCGTCATCGGCGCAGCCGTGATGGGCCTGACGGCGTACACCGCCGTCGTGGATCGGCGCCGGGAGTACAGCGTCCTCAAAGCTGTAGGTGCCTCCGGCCGGCGCCTGACCTGGCTGGTACTTTACGAGAGCGCCGGTCGCGCCGCGCTTGGCTATGTTGTAGGCGTGGGTCTGGCCTACGTCCTGGCAGCGCTGATCATGGCCTTCTGGCCCCAATTCAATATCGTCATCGGTCTGGACACGATCTTACAGGCAGGGGCGCTGGGCCTGTTGATGATCCTGGGCGCCGCCTGGCTGCCGATTCGTCGCCTGCAGAATATCGATCCCCTGCTGGTCTTCAAGGAGTAAGCGATGTTGCGATTTGCCTGGCGAAACCTGCTACACGACCGCACCCGCCTGCTGATCAGCAGTGGTGGCGTGGCCCTGGCCGTGCTGCTCATCTTCTTCATGAGCGGTGTCTTTGCCGGCTCAGAAGAACATGCCGTGGCCTACATGAAGAATCAGCCGGCCGAGCTGTGGCTGATGCAGGACGGCGTCCAGAACCTACACATGTCCACGTCGCTGTTGCCGCCGCAAGCTGTGGAACGCGCCCGCCAGGTCGACGGTGTGCGTCATGCCGTGGGCTTACTTTATGCCAGCGCCGCCGTCGATCTCGGTCCGGTGCAGGTCTACAGTTACATTTTTGCCGTTGAAGAAGGCGCGCCCTTCGGCCAGCCCTGGCAAATGGTCGCCGGTAGCGCTGAGCCGCAGGCGGACGAGGTGGTCATCGATTACGACCTGGCCCGCCGCTATGGCCTGGACCTGGGAGACATGGTCAACATCCTGGGCTTCGACCTGACCGTTGCCGGGTTAAGCGAGGAAACGTTCGGTATCGCCACCAGCATCACCTGGGTCAACCAGCAGGCGCTGGCGACCTTGATGGGCGTGCCTGCTGCATCCGCGAGCTACGTCCTGGTGGACCTCGCGCCCGGCGCACACCAGGCTGACGTGGCCTCGGCGCTGCGCGACGCTGTGCCGCAGGCGAACGTAATGACGCGCCGCGCATTCATTGCTAGCGACCAGGAAATGATCCGGCAGATGGGCGCGGACATTATTCGCGCCATGACCATCGTGGCCTACATCGTGGGCTTGCTGGTTATCGGGCTCACAATTTATACGGCGACGGTGGAGCGCGCGCGAGAGTACGCCGTTCTGAGGGCCATCGGCGCTCATACAGGCCATCTGCTGCGCGCCGTCTTTGCCCAGGCATTTGTCAGTACCGGCTTCGGCTTTGTCGCCGGCGTCATCCTGGCCTACGGTTCCGCAGCGCTCGTCGGTCGCTTATTGCCGGAGATGCTAGTGCTGATCCGGCCACAAGAGGTACTGCGCCAGGCGCCGGTCCTGTTGCTGGTGACGGGCCTGGCAGCGCTGTTACCCTTGGGCCGCATTCTGCGGCTGGATCCCATGGTCGTCTTTCGCGGTTCTTGATGGGACCTGTCTCTTCTTTGCTACGTAACACTCTGGAGGTGTACCGTGTTTGTATGGATTTTAAAGCGAGTTTACAGGCGTATGATTCGCAAGGCAGCATATGAAGTCGCCATGGGGCGCATGAAGCAACCCGGCGCGCCGCAAAAAGGGCGTTTCTTGAGCCACGAAATCGATGCCATTCTGGAAGAGACGTGGCGCGAGGTGCATAGCTTGCTTCCCGCGGCGCACCTGGAACGGATCCCTACCCGGGGCAACCGCCATAACGTTTTTCTGGGTGTGCTGACCGTCGCCGCCTACCACGCCTTCCGTGACGCCGGCCTTGAGAAGGATTACGCCATCGAGTTGTTTGCCGACATTGGCTGGAAGCTCTACACGCGCTTTCTCATCCTTCCCCGTTTTCTGGCCCGCCTGGTCACCCGCGATCGCCAACGGCAAATGAATTTCATCCTGCGCCTCCTAATGCGCTTTCCGTTTAGCGCACCGGGGCGGCCCGGCTATGAAGTGCAGGCGTGGGCCGAACAGAATCGCTTCTATACCTTCTGGACGCACTGCCCACCTTACTCTTTCGTTAGGGAGTACGTAAGCATGCACGGCGATGGGGGTGAAGTCGAGGCCTTCATCAAAACCTGGTGTTGGTATGACTGGGCCTTCACCTATGCCATGGTCGATGGTAGCTACGAAACCTACGGTCACTACGAGCGACCGCACACCCTGTCGGCCGGGGATGCTGTATGTGACATGTGCTGGTACGCCGGTCGGGCACAGGCTGTGGCCCATGCCGGTTAAGGAGAATGTAATGAAGCAGAACGGGAACGTCCTCGAACTCAGTCACGTAAGTAAGGTTTATGGCAACGGTCGCACAGCCGTGACGGCTAACCACGACGTCAACCTGCGAGTTCAGCCTGGGGAGATTGTGCTGATTATGGGTCCATCCGGTAGCGGCAAAACGACGTTGCTGAGCATGGCCGGGTTGTTGCTGAGCCCCAGCGAAGGCAGTATTCGTGTGCGTGGGCGCGACGTGACCACACTGAACGGGAGCCAACTGTCTGCCCTCCGCTTACGTTCCATCGGCTTCGTCTTCCAGGCCTACAATCTGCTGGGCGCGCTGACGGCGCGGGAAAATGTGGAGATCGTGCTCAATATGGCCGGCATAAAGGGCCGGGCAGCGCGCGACCGGGCAAAGGAACTGCTGCAATTGTTGGGCCTGGGCCGACGCCTGGACCACAGGCCCGCCGATCTGAGTGGTGGGGAAAAGCAGCGCGTGGCCATTGCCCGCGCTCTGGCTAACGACCCACCTCTGATTTTGGCCGACGAGCCTACGGGCAATCTAGACAGCAAGATGGGTCAGGAAGTCATGGAGCTGCTCTGCTGTGGGCTGGGCCGCGAGCAGGGCCGGGCCATCATCATTGTCACCCATGATCACCGTCTGCGGCAGATCGCGGACCGGGTATTATGGCTGGAAGATGGTCGGCTGACAGACACAGCAGGGCGACAGGCTGCCAGTCAGATCCTTGAGCCGGCCGAATTACTACAGGGGCAGACCTGAGCCATCAACCGTGAGGGTGTGCGAATCTGTGTAGCAGGCCATTTGGCTTATACTCTCCACGCCCTTTTACTGTGGTAGCGGTGCCAGCCCCGGCATACAGTACGAGTGAAAACGTCGTTGGTTGCAGAGAGGTAACTGTGGGTATCAATGAAAAAGAGACAGCCCGTACGCGCGCCCGTTACGAGCGCATTGCTCCGTTCTACGACACCATGGAAACCTTCAACGAACGGCGCTTCCAGGTTTGGCGCGAACAGCTGTGGTCCCTGGTCGAAGGACCGAAGGTGCTGGAAGTCGGCGTGGGTACGGGCAAGAATATGGCCTATTATCCGGAGAATGCGAAAGTCACGGCCGTTGATCTGACTCCGGGCATGGTGCAACGGGCGCGCCGGCGCGCAGAGGAACTGGGCCTGGATGTCAGCGTGCAACTGGGCGATGTGCAAGATCTGGATATTGCGGATCAAACCTTCGACCAAATTGTCAGCACCTGTGTCTTTTGTTCGGTGCCAGATCCAAAACTCAGCCTACAAGAACTGGCGCGCGTGGCAAAGCCCGGTGGCCTCCTGCTGATGTTGGAACACGTACGAGCGGCCAATCCGTTGCTGGGCACGGCAATGGACATCGCTAATCCTCTCGTCGTGCGCATGATGGGCGCCAACATCAATCGCCGTACGGTGAACAATGTCCGCCGCAGCCCTTGGCGGGTGGAGCGCGTGGAAGATCTGGGCATGGGTGGCATTTTTAAGCTGGTCATCGCGCGCAAGGCCGCCGATCGTGATCGGCGCAGCGAAGAGCAACCAGGATAAAAGGCGCTGGATCGGAACAGCGTTCGCAAGTAAATTTGAGAGAGGAAGTCAGATTCTTAAGTTTAACGGAGGTAAAACGATGGCAACAAAGGTGATTGATCCCGTTTGTGGTATGGAAGTTGATCCTGAAACGGCAGAGTGGAAAACGGAGTACAAAGGGGAAACCTACTACTTTTGCGCACCAGGCTGCCAGCGCAGTTTTGAAAAGGATCCAGAGAAATTTCTGCAAAGCGGTTCCGGCTCCCATGGGCACGAGCACATGCACCATTGATGCCCGCTTGCAGGCACAACGACCGCGACAGGTTGACTAGCGGTGCTCCTGCGGATCGATTGCCGGTAAGCGGAGGAACTCGGCATTTGACGTGCCCGATAGATGACCAACTATGAGCGAAAACAGTAACGAAATTCGAGTTCTCCTGGCCGACGACCACGCCGTCGTCCGTGCCGGCATTCGCCAGTTTCTGGAACACGCCCGCGATATCACCGTCGTGGCTGAAGCCGATGACGGCGCGATGGCGAAAGCACTTATCGAAGAACACCGGCCGGATGTGGCCGTCCTCGATATCCAGATGCCGGAAGCCAGTGGCATTGAAGTTACTCGCTGGGTGCGCGCGAATCACCCGGAGGTGGGAGTGCTGGTCCTGACCGCATACGACGACGACCCCTACATCATGGCCGTGCTGCAGGCCGGCGCCAACGGCTACGTGCTGAAGACGGCCTCACCCCAAGAAATCATCCAGGCCGTGCGCGACGTGAACGAAGGAAAGTCGGCGTTGGATCCGACCATCGCTCGCAAACTGATGGCCCACGTAGCCGGACAGCACTCCCAGCCGCAGTACGAACCGTTAACCGATCGCGAACTGCAGGTGCTGAAACTGGCAGCAAAAGGGTATACCAACAAGGCAATAGGGCTGCAGTTGGAGATCAGTGACCGCACGGTACAGGGCCACCTGGCCAAGGTCTACGGCAAACTCGACGTCAACAGCCGTACAGAAGCGGTGATGCGCGGCGTGTCCCTGGGTTTGTTAGACGCCGACCAGGCAACTGCGTAGACTGTTCATGAGACAGTGGCTCCGTTTGCGAGACAGGCGCTGGCGTGGCCTCTCCCTCCAGCTCTTTTTCCTTGTCCTGCTTCCGCTCACGCTACTACTCCTCCTCGTAGCCACCGGTAGTTCGGTTCT
>CAYSMQ010000332.1:0-5692 GCA_964432035.1 uncultured Ardenticatenaceae bacterium | reverse complement strand
AAAGATCAATTGGAAAGATGGCATCCGCGCGCTCTACGTCATACTCAAGTACGGGCTGTTTAAGTAGACAACACGTCGAGCCAGTTCAGACCACTTACCCTGCCCATATCGCTCTCGCCACCAAAAATCTAGTGCAATGCGGCAATATAGTAATGTTTACTGTAAGTTGTCGCGTGTAAGGTTAGAATCAAAGTCGAGGGCCAGGGTAGAGAGCTAGCGGTTTTGAAATTCGCCGGTTGCCCTTTTCCCTTCTATCTTCTAGCAGCAGGACCATATGGCCCTTGCTTTTCTACCGACGTCTTTCAAGATCAAGGGAGACACGCAGAGTCGTGGCCAATAACCATTCTTCAGAGAGTGCGCACCCTTTCTGTTGATAGGGACTAATTCCAGCGCCAGGCGTCCTTCGTGGGCCACTTATCGTTGCGCCAAGGATGATCCGCAGCGGGACGCCAAGGTTCAGGGGAAGAAGGCTTCGATGTTGACGATTGGTCCTCCTCCGGTAGCAATCCAGCCACCTGCAAGGAAGCGAAGGTGATGGGGGTCGAAGGGGGTGGCTTTCTGGCAGCAACCCGCGCCAGCTGCTTCAATACTTGCTGTTCCTGACGCAAGAGAGCGGCTTGCTCCCAGACCGCCTCCCAACGACGATTGCATACAGCGCTACGGAGGGCGAGCATGGGGTCGACGTTCTCTTCAGCCCAGCGCATGCCGCCGCCCTTCATCCGCTGCTGGACGACAACCTTGTGTCCGCTTTCGACATTACCAGAACCGATAGGATATCCTCTCTTGCGGAAGTGGGGATAGTCCATCATCTGTAAGCGGTTCTGGATGTAGAAGATGGCGCTATCCACCTTCGCTTCCGCTTCAGCGGTTTTGGCTTTTGGTAGGAGCAGGCGCAAGTTGGCCACTGTTTCTCCAGGGGGTTGGTGCTTGAGTGTGTGACAAGATTGGTCTAGTCACTGTCTGAAGGCTTCGCTCTCTTCGCCCCAAACCGCCTTTCCCGCATCTGCCAGATAGCCGATCGTGTGCCAGAAACCGATATTGCGCACCGCGTGCGGCAGATGATAGTCCAGAAAGCTTTGATTGACCGCTGCCCCATCGTTGACACTGACCACTTTGTCAGCATTGAAGACGCCTCGTTGCTGGAGTTCACTCAGCGCATAATACTCGAACTCGCGCGCGCGATAACTGCGCGAGAAGTAGGAGATCTTCTCCGTTTTCACCTGTGGCTCCCACGATGTCTCATCCCATACCCGTTCGAACTCGCCTATTGCCACCGTCTTCACTTCCCGCCACTCCCCGTTTGTCAGATGGATGAAGGCGCCGTCAACGCTGACCAGCACATGCTGTGGCGTCTCCTTAGCCGTTGGCGCTTCTCGATGGAGCATCTCGGCCTCTTGCCGGGAAACGGCTTCGGCTGCCCGTCCGTTCTCATAGGTCACCCGCCGCAAGGTGCTCTCCGCCACCTGCGTCTTGTGACTATACCACACTTCCTCGACTGCTTCGGCGAAAGGCATTTTGCTCCCCAACCGCGTCATGCTCGCCTGCATCTGCGGCGTATAGCTCCCCGGCAGTATTCCCAGCTCTTCATCCAGAGGGGAAAAAACTCACTTTGCAGTGAGCACAGTACGCTTTGCTTTGCTCCAACTCAATCGTCTGCTCATGGTCTGTCCGCAGTCGCCGCTTCTGTTTCCCGTTGGCTACCACGGCCCGTCCACACGCTGGACAGCGTGGCCGCTCTTCCTCTTCCAGCTGTGTCAGGTCCGCTGTCTCCCCTTGCTGTGCCAGGTCCTCTACCATCTGCACCCGTACTTCTGCCAGGTGCCGGTCGACCGCTTTCTCGATTTCCGTTAGCTTTGCTCGCCGATGCTTCCGCCGCCATTGGCTAACTGCTTGCGCTACCAACTCAAACAACTCCTCCCGCTGCGCTTCTTCCTCTGTCATCCTTTCCCTCATCTGCTCTTCTCTTGGCTATTATCACCTCCTAGTATCTCCCACTTACCACTCATCAACAAAAGTGGCGCTCACTCGACTGTAAGGACTGTAATTGACGTTGAAAGGAGGCTCTGCTACGATGACAATAAGATAGTAGCGTGAGCAAGGGTTAGGGGCTCAGGTGAGCTGGTGGCAACTCTACGATTAAATTGAGAAGGGCGAAAGCCTCATTTAGAAGGGCTGAACCGTCGTTTACAAGCAGTTTTGTGGAAACTACCGTAGGCTACCGTCCTTGAGTGAGATACGTGCGTTGATCCCGCCGAATCCTTACCGTACACATCGGAGTGAGGATTAATCGCATGTGGCTCATGGCCGATGATGATTTCGGGAATCGAAGATGTCCCGTCTATGTTTACCGTTGCTCTTGCCTTTATGTGCGTGGCTGCGCGCCGCTGATGTTTGTATTGGGGTCGTTGTCGAGGCGGCAATGTAGGCCGTGTTCCCACGGCGAGGATTGATATGGGGAAGCACCCTATACAGAGTGAAGAAGATCGCATTCTTATCGTAGAAGATAATGACGACAGCCGTTGGCTACTTACCCGCGCTTGCCATAGTGCCGGGTACACTGTCAGTCAGGCGGCCCTGGGCCGTGAAGCATTGAACATGCTTAAAGACGAGCCGTTCGACGTCATGCTTCTTGACCTTCACTTACCTGACACAGATGGTGTTGAAGTTCTAGATAGAGCCCGCTCACTTCAACCAGATCTGATCACCATCATCCTCACGGCAAATCCCACACTTGATTCAGCCATTGCCGCTGTAAAAGCAGGCGTCGTCGACTATCTGCGCAAGCCGGCGGCAAATAAAGAAGTCCTTGAAACTATCGAGGTCAATCTAACGGCGCGAAGAGAACGGCGCCGAAGACGGTCACAGTCCAGAGCCGAAGAGAGATTTTTCGATGGAGAAAGCCCACAAAGTGAGTCAACCGCAGGTCAAAGCGAGGCAGGCGATGATCAGAGTAAGCGCCATGAGCTTCGTTTCGACCGCGCGACACGGCAAGTTGAGATTGTCAACGACGAAAACAGAACCGTCACACTAACAAAAGGTGAAGCAGCCATTTTGGCCGCCCTTCTAGATCATGTGGGAGCAGTTCAGTCAAGTGAAGATTTAGTTCGCGAGGCCTGGGGTGAAGAACTGGAGCCCTGGCATGCATCAAGTATCGTGCGACCTCTCATTTTCCGTCTGCGCCAAAAACTGGAGGAGGAGCCAAGTTTACCTCGCTTTATTCGCACGGTTCGCGGCAGCGGATACGTGTTTGAACCAGACTAACTCCTAACGTCTCAATGCAAAAATGAAATATTGTTCAGAGCAATCCCCATTATAATGATGGGTAGTCCCTCGGTGATGGACAGCACCGGGCATAGAGGCTCTGACAATTAAGCCTCTATGGTGTTCGACTCTCACTATACCTGTAAATGGCAGGCCCCTGAACTGCGCCTAACCGCTAAAAAAGCCTCATAAATTGGTTTCTGGATCAGACGTGAACTCCGCGCGATGCAGTTTTTGGTGTTAGGGTCTGTTGCAAACGATAATCGTAAATGTGGATAAGATCCGCTTCCAGAGTTGCCGCCTTTCATTCCGCTAGGGAGCGACAAAACTCACCAGCGCATCCAGGACGGAGCGAGCATACGGCGGGTAAAGGTGAAAACACATTCACCACTTGACGGTAATGGCTACAGGCTAATCAAAATCACGAGCCAGATCGTCCTGGAATCGTAAGTCCGTCCGTTAGACGGGCTTCATAAACTAATCAAACATCGTACAAGGATGATCACAAAGAGGACGGAGCACATAGCGTGAAAGAGTGGTACGCTCTACATACAAAACCCTATAGCGAGCGAAAAGTCGCGGTGCGCTTAGACCGGCATGACATCGAGACCTATGTCCCCGAGACAAAAAGTGACGCCAAGCGCGCTAATGGTCGGCGCATACCATTCTTCCCCGGCTATATGTTCATTAACCTGGACATGCAAGAGGCTAATCCCAGCCGTTGGCGCTACACACCCGGCGTTCGCTACATTGTCAGTTACGGGGACAAGCCAATTGCAGTAAGTGAAGAACTAATTCGGACTATCCAGAAACAACTGGCCGCCCTGCGGGAACAACATGACGAAGGCTCCCGCCCGGCAAAGTTCAAGCCTGGTGATCGCGTACGTGTCACCAAGGGCCCGCTTCAAGACATGGTAGCCATTTTCGATGGCCCTACAGAACCCGCCGAGCGCGTACGAATTCTACTAGAGGTAATGTCGCGTTACAGGCGCATCCGCATATCTCAAGATGCGTTGGAGAAGGTCGATACAGAACAAGACAAGCAAAAAAAGAAACGGGGGCGGCGTACCCGCGGTCGGGGACGCCCAATTCGTTCCGATTAACAACCGAGCCCACCATAATCACAACATTACACTCGCTTAACTTGCGCTTTACAAAAGCCGGTTGTGGTGGGCACCCAGAGTAACGTAGATTGTAGAGTGTAAAACACTCCACAGACTACGTCCCGAACGCAGTTCGGGCACACACATCCACAAAAATCGCCCTCTGTCGTAGCCACTGCTCCGGAGGCAGCGCATAAACCGCCCTCGCTACTGGTTTTCATTGCCGGTGGGGGGCGGAGCCTGCCTCTGAAACCCTGTACACTGTAAAATCTGGAGTGTAGAGTGTGAAACGCTTTCACACACTATGTTCTACGTCCCGAACGCAGTTCGGGCACACACATCCACCAAGAATGCACATGTCCCCAAATCTGAGACACGTCTCAGCAGCGCTGCTGCTTATACTTTCTACTACATTTACATTTGCCCTTCTAAGCGTGACAGACACGGTCGCTGCCGGCACGCTCATGCAAGGCGAAGATCTGACTCCAACGGCCCCGCCCCCGAACGACGGCAGCGCTTGGAGCGAGCCCGTCAACCTATCCAACTCCGCCATCGCCGACAATCCTCATCTCGTCCTACCCACACAAAGCAACACGCTAAGCGGGACCACCGTGCTGTGGCAGGAAACGGGCGTGCCCGGCATGGTCTACGCCGGCCACGACGAGCGGCAGTGGTCATCACCCCAGAGCACAGAACTCCCCTTTGCCACCGGCGCATACTACCCTGACCTCAGCCCGGAAGAAGCGCCGCCCATCTTCTCGCCCATTCTGCTCCACGACGAAGCAAATCAGATAGTGCACGCCCTCTGGACAGATGAAAACAACATCCTGTGGCACAGTCAGATCGCCGTTGAAGCCGCTGGCGATACTTTTCAAGCAGTTCAGGAAAATGGCTTCAACGCCTGGAGCGAGCGCGTGCAGCTCGCCGAGAATGCCGTAGGCGTCAACGCTGACCTTGGCCCAGGTCCCGCCGCCGCTTCAGACGAAGCACTCACAACCGTACACATTAGCTATATGCGCCAATTAAGTACAGAAGAGGAGCCCGCCGGCGTCTACTACATGCAGTTCGATAGCGACGCGGGTCCTTCCAACACAACTACCACCCTTCTCTACCCCACCCGCTACGCTATGGCCCTCGCGCCCAATAACGCCCGCACCCAGCTTCTTCTGCACCAGGCCTCCGGCCAGACAACCATACTGGTGGGCTGGGAACTTGGGCCCCTACAAAAGATATTTCTCACTCGCTCCACTGACGGCGGTGAAACCTGGATGCTAAACTGGCGGATTTTTTATGAACGGATGGATTGATCTATAAATGAGCCTGCTTGC
>CAYSMQ010000331.1:0-5696 GCA_964432035.1 uncultured Ardenticatenaceae bacterium | reverse complement strand
GCCAGAAGTAGCGCCGCCGCCCGAGCCTACCGACGAGCCCGCGGCTGAACCGGTTGAAGAACCCACGGATGCCCCTGAACCGACCGAAGCGCCCGAGGAACCAACCGAGGAGCCGGCGGAAGAACCGACCGAAGAGCCAATGGAGGAAGAGCCCACCGAGGAGCCCATGGAGGAGGAGCCGACCGAAGAAGCCGAGGCCGGTGACGACCCCATCTATATCGGCGGCATCCACCCGCTGACCGGCGCCCTGGCGGGTGACGGCACCAGTATGGATAACGCCATCCAGATGGCCGTTGACGAAATCAACGAGGCCGGCGGCGTGTTGGGCGGGCGACAGCTCGAATATCTCTCCGCCGACTCCACCGGCTCGGCCGAAGTGGGCCAGACGGAAGCCGAGCGCCTCGTCGAAGAAGGCGCTGTAGCTCTGATCTGTTGCTTCCAATCGGCCGTAACCAGCAACGTCGCTGCCATCGCCGAGCGCGAACAGGTCCCGCTGGTCATCGACGTTGCCGTCGCCGACGCCATTCTAGAACAAGGCTACGAATACACCTTCCGCCTGCAGCCTAACGCCACCGCCATGGGCGTGCGTGGCGCCGATTTCCTACAGGCTATTGGCGAGGCCACGGGCACCGAGATTAACACGATCGCCTACGTGTACGATGGCACAACCGGCTTTGGCGATAGCGTTCGCGCCGCCTTCGCCGAACGCGCCGCCGAGCTGGGTTGGGAAATCGTCGACGAAGTAGGCTACGATCCCTTCGGCGTTACCGATCTCACCACGGAGATGACGCGCATTAACTCCCTGGAGCCGGACATTCTTGCCGTAACCGGTTACTATAACGACGGCTTGCTCGCCGCCCGCAACGCCGAGGACGTGGCCCTTAACGTCAAAGCCGTCTACGGCGTGGCCCAGGGCACCTATGATCTGCCACAGTTCGTGGAGGACGCCGGCGATCTGGCCGAATGCTTCATGGACAGCAACTATCACTGGGATGCTTCCAACCAGGAAGCGCACGACGTACGCGATCGTTTTGCCGAGCGCTTTGACGACGACATGCGCACCGGCGCTGTGCTGGCCTATGAGGCCACGCGTCTCATTGCCGCCGCCATCGAAGAGGCCGGCTCGGCCGATCCGGTCGCCATCCGCGACGCCATTTCGGGCATCACCTTCGAAGATCACCTGCTGCCCTATCCTGGTCCCATCGAGTTTAACGATGCCGGCGAGACCATTGTCGCCGAGCCCGTCGTCATGCAGGTGCAAGACGGCGCCATCCACCAGGTTTGGCCCCCAGAGGTCGCCGAACGAGAGCCCATCATGCCCTGCGTTTCCTGGCAAGAGTAATTTCTAGAGCAAGGGTGAGCGGGCGTCATACCGCCCGCTCATCCCCCTCATTTGTCTATGGCCATTAGAACTTTACTGTCGACACACCGTCGCAACCTGCTCATCCTGCTCGCCGCCCTGCTTGCTCTGGCCTGGATCCTGGCCAACGCGGCGGCCGTTGGCCCCTGGCTGGACCGCAACGGCGTTGTCCTACGCCAGGCCATGGTCACCGGCCTGCTCATTGGCGGCGTCTACGGACTGGTCGCCATGGGCCTCACGCTCATCTTTGGTGTGCTGGATATCATCAACTTTGCGCACGGCGCCCTGCTTACCGTGGGCATGTATCTCACCTTCGTGCTCTTTGACCGCTTCGCCGTCGATCCCTATGCCGCCATTCTGGTGACCGTGCCGGTGCTCTTTGTCATTGGCGTCGTCGTGCAGCGGCTGATCATTCACCCTGCGCGCAACGCGCCCACGCACAATCAACTGTTGCTCACCCTGGGCCTGGCTCTGTTCATCGAGAACCTGCTGCTGGTGATCTTTACCGGCACGCCGCGCTCCATTCGCCTCTCCTACGGCCGCGGTCCAACCGACCTCGGTCTCGTCACGCTCGACTTTCCCCTACGCATCGCGGGCACGACCATCACCTTGGATAAGCTGGCGGCATTTATCTTTGCCCTGCTGCTCACCGGCCTGCTCTTCCTGCTGCTACAACGCACCGACCTGGGCAAGTCGATCCGCGCCACTGCGCAGGACAAAGAAGGCGCGCGGCTGGTAGGCATTAACATCGCCCGCGTGAATCTGGTGACGTTCGGTCTGGGCACGGCCTGTGTCGGCGCCGCCGCCTCACTTGTCTTGCCCTTTCTGGCTGTGGATCCCACTGCCGGCGAAACCTTCAACATCACGGCCTTCGTCATCGTCGTCCTGGGCGGCCTGGGCAGCGTGCCCGGCGCGCTTCTCGGCGGCCTTCTCGTGGGCCTGACCCAGGAGCTGGGCGTCGTCTTTCTGCCCAGCTCGACCAAGCTCATCGGCGTCTTCGTCATCTTCATCCTGGTTCTCATGTTCCGGCCCCAGGGCTTGTTGGGGAGGCCACATTGAAAGAGTCCACCGTCTCTACCACTGCTGCCGGCCGCCGCGGCCTGCCGCTCTCCATTCCCCGCGACTACCTGATTTTAGCCCTGGTCGCCCTCGTGCTGGCCATCGCGCCCCTTTTTATGAGCCGCTTTTTTATCAGCCTGGGCGTGCTCATCCTCATGTGGGCCCATCTGGGCAATGCTTGGAACCTGATGGCCGGATACGCCGGACAATTCTCCTTTGGACACGCCGTCTTCTATGGTATCGGCGCCTACACGTCCACTGTGCTGCTGGTCGATTTCGCTGTTAGCCCCTGGTTGGGCATGATTGCCGGGGCCGCGTTGGCGGGCCTCTTCGGGCTGGTCATGGGCTACCTCCTCTTTCGCTTCGGCATCCGCGGCCATTTCTTCGCCCTGGGCACCTTCGCCGTCGCCGAAATGGTTCGCCTTCTCGCCAGTGAAATGGAGCTGATTAATACGTCCATTGGCATTCACATCCCCCTGGTGCGCGGCGATTCCTGGCTGCGCATGCAGTTCGAGCAAACGACCGTCTATTACTACTACGTTATTCTTGGTATTTTTGTGATCGGCCTCCTCATCGTCATCGCCATCTCGCGCAGCCGCCTGGGCGCCTACTTTCAAGCCATCCGCGAGAACGAGGAAGCCGCCGCCTCCTTGGGTATCGACGTGCTGCGCTACAAAACCATCGCCGTCATGATCAGCGGCGCGCTGACGGCCGCCGGCGGCACCTTCTTCACCCAATACTTCCTCTTCGTCGATCCCACCCTGGCCTTTGGCGTCGCCGTTTCCGTAGAGATTCTGCTGCGGCCCATCGTCGGCGGCGTGGGCACCATCTGGGGGCCGCTCGTGGGCGCTTTGTTACTCACACCCCTTGCCGAAGTGACTCGCGCCTTCGTGCGCAACCCACCGCCATACCTTAGCGCTATCGAAAGTCGCGCCGGCGTGGACGTCATGCTCTTTGGCGCTTTGCTCGTCATCGTCATCCTCTTCATGCCCAACGGCCTGGTCGGCGCCGGGCAAAGCTTGTGGCGTTCGCTGCGGGGAGGGGCATCATCATGAAACCCTTACTGCGCATTGAGAATCTCACCAAACAGTTCTCCGGTCTGCTGGCGGTCGACGACGTCAGCTTCGAGCTCTACGACGGCGAAATCCTGGGCCTCATCGGCCCCAACGGAGCGGGCAAGACCACGTTGTTCAACATGATCAGCGGTCGCCTGCCGCCCACGTCCGGCGACGTCTATTTCGACGGGGGCAAGATCACAGCCCTGGCCCCGCACCACGTTTGCCGCAACGGCATCGCGCGCACCTTCCAGATCGCCCGACCCTTCGCGCGCCTCTCGGTGCTGGAAAACGTGAAAGTGGGCGCTTATCTCTGGCGCCGCAAGAGCCAGGAGGCCGAAGAACACGCGCGTGAAACCCTCGCTTTCACCGGTCTGGAAAACGTGGCTCGCCAGCCGGCAAGCACCCTGACCACCGCCGGGCGCAAACGCCTCGAACTGGCCCGTGCCCTGTGCACCGAGCCGCGCCTTCTGCTGCTGGATGAAGTGATGGCAGGCCTGACGGCTTCCGAAAGCGCCGCCATCGTCGAATTAATCGGCGACATTCGCCGGCGAGGCATCAGCATTCTGGTCATTGAACACGTCATGAAGGCCGTCATGAGCCTCTCCGACCGCGTCGCCGTGCTACATCATGGCCAGCTGATTGCCGTCGATACGCCCGAAGCCATTGCCACCAACCAACGTGTCATCGACTCTTATCTTGGTGAGGAGTATGTCTTTACTGCAAGTTGACAATCTGCGCGCCGGATACGGCGACGTCCTGATCCTGCGTGACGTCTCCTTTGAAGTGCAGCCCGGCCAAATCGTGGCCCTTATAGGCGCCAACGGGGCGGGCAAGACAACCACGTTGCGCGCCATCTCCGGCCTCATCCCCGCCCGCGGCGGCGCCATCCACTTTGGCCAGCGGCCCATTCACGACTGGCCGTCGCACCGCATCGTCGAGGCTGGCCTGGTACAGGTTCCCGAAGGGCGCCACCTTTTCGGCCACATGACCGTGCATGAAAATCTGGAACTGGGCTCAATCCGCCGCGGTCGCGCGCGTCGTCGCCGCAGCATTGACGAAGTCTACGCCTTCTTTCCGCGCCTCGCCGAGCGGCGAACCCAAATGGCGGGCACCCTCAGCGGTGGCGAGCAACAGATGTTAGCCATTGGGCGCGCCCTCATGACGCAGCCCGAGCTGCTCATGCTCGACGAACCTTCTCTCGGCCTGGCCCCCCTTATCGTCGCCGACATTTTCCGCATCGTCCAGGAGGTGCGCGACGCCGGCGCCACGGTCCTCATCGTGGAGCAAAACGCCGTGCAGACGCTGGGCATGGCCGACCACGGTTACGTCTTAGAAAATGGCGCGATCGTCTTGCAGGGTAGCGGCGAGGAGCTACTGCAGAACGAAGCCGTGCGCAACGCCTACCTGGGTCTCTGAGAGCCCTTCTCTCCTGCTGTGGCCGGTCTCCGCCCGCGCCACCGGCGGGACTACGCTTCTGACAAGATGTCACAAATAGGGCGCTTTACGCTTCAATAGTAGGGTTTATCCCTATTCAATCCCTGCCCCATATCAGTCATCCTGTAGGAACCCACCGGTGCCCACCGGTTGGCCAAACTTATCCAACAGGAGTCTTACCATGGAAGAACTTGAACTGATCGTCGGCGCCCGCGTCTATTGTCGCAATGGGAAATATGGCCGGCTGGCCAAAATCGTTGTCGATCCGCGCCGCTGGGGCGTGACGCACATCATCGTTGAAGAGGGGTTTCTCAAGAAGCGTTTTCGGGTTCTACCCATCTCTCTCGTGGAGCAAGCGACCACGGGCGACGTTTACTTGGCCGTTTGGGACGATGACATGGTAACGTTTCCGGAGTTCGATCCAGATGCCCACGCGCAGGCTGCTTTGGCGCAGAAGTCACCAGTGCAGTCTGAAGCAACACGACCCACTGGCACCGCGTCCTCATCTGGCCACGGAATTGCACCAAACCTCATCGTCGTCGAACGTGGAACGCCCCTCAAAAACATGGACGGCGACGTCGGTCGCCTTGACTACGTGCTCGTCGACCCCGGCGACGGCCAAATCACAGGCTTCGTCCTGCAGCAACGTGTGATTCCCAACGCCATGGTGCAACACATCGACCGCGAACGCATCTCTGTCGTTGCTCTCCCCGGTGATTAAGACGACCTCAACGGCTAACGTTGATTCCATCACTTAAACTCGCTCTCATTTTACGGCCGCCACA
>CAYSMQ010000330.1:0-5696 GCA_964432035.1 uncultured Ardenticatenaceae bacterium | reverse complement strand
GAACGTAACCATCGATATCGCGACGTTGAGTCTGAAGACGGGAAATGCCGCCATTTTGCGCGGCGGCAGCGAGACGTTGCGCAGCAACCTGGCGCTGGGTAATGTGATCCGCGCCGCGCTGGAGCGAACGGGACTGCCGCAGGACGCGGTGCAGGTGGTAGGAGACACCGATCGCGCCCTGGTACGTCAGCTGCTGCGCCTGGATCAATACGTGGATATGATCATCCCGCGCGGCGGCAATCGTCTACATCGTCTTTGCCGCGAGGAAAGTAGCATCCCTGTCATAACGGGTGGCATAGGGATTTGCCACATATTTGTTGACGAGAGCGCAGATTTGCAGCGGGCGGTAGATATCATCGAGAACGCCAAGGTACAACGGCCCAGCGTGTGCAACGCGCTCGATACGTTGCTGGTGCACCGATCTGTGGCAGAGAAGCTGCTGCCGCAGGTGGCGCAGCGGTTGGCCGAGAGCGATGTGGAACTGCGCGCGACGCCGGAGGCCATGCCCCTTCTACAGCAGGATGGCGCCCGTGTATTGGAGGCAGGAGAGGACGACTTCGACCAGGAGTGGCTCAGCTTAATTCTGGGTGTGAAGCTGGTGAACGGCGTGGAAGAGGCCATTGAGCATGTGCAGACGCACAGCACCGAGCATTCCGAGAGCATATTGACGAATGACTGGGCCAACGCGAACCGCTTTGTGGATGCCATCAACTCCTCGGCTGTTTTTGTCAACGCCAGCACGCGCTTTAACGACGGCGGACAGTTTGGGCTGGGTGCAGAAGTCGCCGTCAGCACGCAGAAGTTGCACGCGCGGGGGCCGATGGGGCTGGAGGAGTTGACGACGTATAAGTGGATTGGGGTGGGGGATTGGCATGTGAGGGAGTAGGGAGATTGGAGGCTGGAGATCGGAGATTAGAGATTTGAGATTGCAACGGAATGGGGGGTGGTGCGTAGAGGGTTGTGAGACTCTACGATGAATTGGGAGATTGTGAAATATGGCTACTGAACAAGAACCGATCAAGATTGAGATTCCGGTGGAAGAGGAAGAGGTTGTGCTGGTTGCGGAGAGGCGGCAAGTCGATTTGGCGGAACGGGTAGGGGGCGGCGCGAGTCGCCTCGTGGACCGCGGGCGAGAGGTGTGGGAGAGTGAGAGCCGCCGGCAGGCGAAACGTCGCCTGGTATATGGCGTACGGGGCGGCGTGAAGGCATCGCGCGTGGGGTTGGTGCGCGGTCTATACTGGTTGAGTGACCGGTTGGCAGGCGTGGCGGAGCGGTTTACGCCGGTTGAGTAGGGCAGAAGAGCGGCGCCAGACAGCCGGCGAGGAAGGCCCGACGCCTGTCGAGGCGTTCCCCGCCGACCGGCGCGCCGGAATCGCGCGCCTGCTACTAGCCTGGTGGGACGAGGGACATGCCGACTTACCGTGGCGCGGCGTGTCCGACCCGTATGCGGTATGGGTGGCGGAGGTTATGCTGCAGCAGACGCAAGTTGCCACGGTGATTCCCTATTTTGAGCGTTGGATGGCACAGTTGCCCACGGTGGAGGCGCTGGCGGCGTCGGATCTTGACGCGGTGTTGAAGCTGTGGGAGGGACTTGGCTACTATAGCCGAGCACGACACCTCCACGCGGCGGCGCAAACGGTAGTCGAGGCGCATGGAGGGGAGCTGCCGCAATCGGCGCGAGAGTTACGCAAGTTAAAAGGAATTGGCCCGTATACGGCGGGGGCCATCGCCTCGATTGCTTTCGGCGAACCTGTCGCCGTGTTGGACGGGAACGTCACTCGTGTCTTGAGTCGTCTCGTGGACCTGGAGGCGGATGTCACAAAAACGGCGACACGCAAGCGGTTGTGGCGGCTGGCGGAAGCGCTCGTGCCGCGGGCGCGAGCCGGCGATCATAATCAGGCGCTTATGGAGTTGGGGCAGCGCATCTGCACGCCGGCGTCGCCGCAGTGTCATCGTTGTCCGTTGGCGGAGCACTGCATGGCGCGACAACGAGGCACGCAACTGGAGCGTCCTGTGCGCCCACCGCGCAAGAATACGCCTCATTATGACGTGGCAGCAGGCGTTATCTGGCGCGATGAGGGGCGATATAACGAGGGGCGTTTTCTGATTGCCCAACGCCCGCTTGACGGGTTGCTCGGCGGCCTGTGGGAATTTCCCGGCGGCAAACAGGATGACGGAGAGACGCTAACCGAGACGTTGCGGCGCGAGATTGCGGAAGAACTGGCAATTGAGATTGCCGTGAGCCGCCCGCTGGTGAGTGTGAAGCATGCTTATACGCATTTTCGCATTACGTTGCACGCCTTTCACGCGCAGCACGTGGCGGGCAGTCCGCAACATCTGGGCGTTGCAGATCATGCCTGGGTGACGTTACGCGACGTAGATGATTATGCGTTTGCCGTAACTGATCGTAAGATAATTGCCAGCTTACGCGAAGAGGCGCAGGCAAACTGAGGCACTGCAGAAGTGATGGGAGGTTGCCTTGCAACAGGGTTGGATGAACTGGACCAAGGAACGCTGGCGGGATCTGTTTATGTGGCCGCGCAACTTGTTGCGCGATTTACCGCGACGGGCGCAACGGCTGGCTATGGCGCGAAGTTCGCGGCACGGACTGATTCCATTACTGCCCGATCACGCTCCAGGCGAGGGGCGCGCCGTTCGTCTGCATGCTGTGTTGGCGCGCCTTTTTGACTTCATGGGTGGGCCAGAAATTGCCCAATATGTGATGCATTATTTCATGGAAACGACGCCGCTCACGGCGGAGGAGCAACGGGCGGTTGCGTCGGTGCTGGGATCGAGAGCCATACGGTACGAGGACGTGCGCGTTGCGGAAGGGGGAATATTGCCGTTTGTTTTTCGCCATAACGGCGGACGGGCTTTTTGCACGTGGCATACCATTTATCTGCCGCGCAGCGGGCGGCATACGCGCGCTGACCTCTCCTTGCTGGTTCACGAAGCAACGCACGTCATGCAGTATGAGCGTATGGGCAGTTGTTATATTGGAGAAGCGCTGTATGCTCAACGCCGCCTGGGACGTGACGCGTATGACTACGGGGGCGCCCGTGGTTTACGGCGTGCGCAGGAAAACGGCGTCCCACTGAGCGCCTTCAACCGCGAGGCGCAGGCACAAATAGCCCAGGATTATTTCAGGTTGAGGGAACAAGGAGCCGACGTAGCGGTTTATGAACCGTACGTGGCGGCGGTGCGCGCGGGCGCCTTCTAGCCCTGGCGTGCTATAGACCCTGAACTCAACTGCTCCTATAATGACAAGTATGTTAGCGGCCGGAAGGACGACTATGCAGTGCGCCGTGTTGCGCGGCAGGAAAAGGCAAGAACATGCTCGATAAGAAGCGGATCTTGGTCGTCGACGACCATTTCGAGATGCTGGAGTTTCTACGTTCCATGCTGGAAATGTCTAATCCTGGCTATCGTGTGCTGGCAGCGCCTTCGGCCGAGGAAGGGCTCCTGGAACTGCGCCGGACGGCGTCCAGGTCTAAGGCGCAGCGGCGAGATTCGTCCGGGGAGCAGCTAATTGATCTGTTAATCACTGATGTGCGCCTGCCGGGTATGAGCGGCTTCGACCTGGTGCGAAAAGTACGTGATTTTCGGCCGGAACTGCCCGTGATGATGATTACAGCTTACGTATCTGCGCAGGGAAAGGAAGAGGCGCACAGTCTGGGCGTCTATCGCTATTTCGAAAAGCCACTGGATACCGACGCGCTGCTGGCAGCGGTACACGCGGCGTTGACCACCGATGGCGCTGAGGACACAGCGCCGGCGCCGGCGAACGACTTGCAAAGGGCAGACGACAGCACGTCGTTGGCAGCTTTCGCCAAGGGACCGTCGCCAAACGGCGCCGTGCAGCGCCGGCAATTGCAGGCGCCCGAAGACCGGGTCTCGACAGCACCGGCAACTAAGAACAAGACGACCGTCGAGGATGAGATCACGGCGCGGCTGGAGACGCTACTGTCCGATACTGGGGCCGTACAGACTCTGTTGGCCGACGAAAAAGGCACGATCTTATTTCGCGCCGGCAAGGCGCCTGGGGTCGCCGTTGAGCGTTTGGCGCGCCTGCAGGCACGGAGCCTGGCAAATAGCTTTGAATTGGCAGCCGAGTTACAGAGTACTGAACCGTTTACTATTCAATATCAGGCGGGCGAGCGAGCGGATCTATACACAGCGAACATCGGACGTCACTACTTCCTGGCGCTGCTGTTTGATGCACAGGCGCGGCGCGGGCGCATCGGCACGGTATGGGTATTTGCACAGCGGGCGATCAAGACGTTGCGAACCCTCTTGCCGTTGCGAGATGACCGGGTAGTAGGTCAGGGCGCAGCTGAAGTGACGGCGCAGGGAGCGCCCGATCGGAGCGAGGCGAGCGCCGGGGACGCGCCAA
Source organism: uncultured Ardenticatenaceae bacterium (assembly GCA_964432035.1). Taxonomy (GTDB): domain Bacteria; phylum Chloroflexota; class Anaerolineae; order Promineifilales; family Promineifilaceae; genus JAAYYY01. Next base: position 1,303 of record CAYSMQ010000330.1, on the reverse strand, counting down.
CAGAGATCGGCGAGAAGGCGGCAGAACAGCCTGAGCAGACGTCGCGAACAGGGGAGCAGCCGGCCGTGCAACGGACGGCACAGGCTGCCGAGAAAGCGAATGGAGCTGTGGCGCAAGACTCGGTTGACCATGAGGTCGCCGAACTGTTTGAACTGATGGATGTGGATGATTTGCCGGAGACTGATCTGGACGCTTTTTGGGAGGAAGCGGCGGCCGGCGCCGGAAAGGTTGACGGGGACGGATTGTCCTTTGAAGAGGCCATAGAGCGCGGGCTGTTGCCGCCGGAATTACAGCAGGGTCTCGACTTGTAGCTCCCCCGGGGAAATCAACACAAGTACCTCAGGGAGAGGCGCGCACCTTCTTCCAGTGGTTGCGCCGCTTTTGCTCCAGGAAGCGCATGATGGCGCCGGCGACGTCAACTTGCGACGCGCTTTCAATCCCTTCCAGTCCGGGCGAGGAATTAACTTCGAGCAGCAGCGGGCCACGGTCCGAATGTATCAAATCTACACCCGCTACGCCCAAATTGTGCAGCGCTGCCGTCTGAAGCGCCAGGCGCTCGGTTTGCTTGTCGGGTTGATAGGATGTCGCCACGCCGCCACGGTGCAAATTAGCGCGAAATTCGCCCGTTGCGGCTGTGCGTTCCATGGCAGCCACGCAGCGATCGCCGACGACGAAGAGACGGATGTCACGACCGCGTGCCTCGCTGATGAACTCCTGGACAAGAATAGGGCTTTGGCCGTGGCGAAAGAAGACAGAAAGCACGGCGCGGGCTGTCGCCTTGTTTTCGACGAGAATGACGCCGCGTCCCTGAGTGCCTTTGGATATTTTGATGACGAGCGGGTAACCACCGACTGCATCGACGGCGGCAGCAAGCTCTTGCAGGTTGGAAACGAGCACCGTACGTGGCACGGGCAGCTGCGCCTCTTGCATGAGACGTATACTCTGCAACTTGTCCCGGGATTCTTCGATAGCTTTGGCCGGGGCGCTGGTGACGATTCCCCGCGCCTCGTAGTGTTGCACAACGGCAACGCCGTAGCGCGTGATAGAGGCGCCGATGCGCGGAATGATTGCGTCTACGCGAGGCAGCGCCGGACCGCGACCGCTCGCGCGACGACGCCGGTACTTTTTTCCCGCGCGGCGAAAGCCAGGGCCGTCGCCCAAATGACGGGCAGCCTGCAATGTATCGATGACAAGCATGTAGTGGCCCCTCTTCCGCCCAGCTTCTAGCAAACGGCTGGTGCTGTAGAGCGTGCGGCTACGGGATAGAATGCCGATTCTCATGGAGACGGGAACCTGTCTGGGT
>CAYSMQ010000329.1:0-5698 GCA_964432035.1 uncultured Ardenticatenaceae bacterium | reverse complement strand
TGGATCCAGGATACGCCTTTTTCTTCGACAAATGATTTGCCTGTTTTGTCGAGTGGGTAGCCGGTGAAGAGGACCATCTTGATATGGGGGTTTTTCTCGCGTAGGGTGCGGTAGAGGTTGGCGCCGTCCATGTTGGGCATGACCATGTCGCTGAGCACAAGGTCGATGTCGTCTGCCGCTTCGTCGTAGCGCTGGAGCGCTTCGAGGCCGTCGGAGGCGAGTAGGACGCGATAGTTGAGTAGCTCCAGGATTTCGCCGACGACGTTCTGAATAGCGGGTTCGTCCTCTACGACGAGAATCAGTTCGCCGGTGCCGTTGCTGCGGACCGGTTGCGGGTTTTCCTGGGAAGCGGGCACCGGTTCGAAGGCGGGAAGATAGATGTTGAATGTTGCGCCGTGGCCCGGGGGGCTGTGCACGTCGATGAAGCCGTCGTGTTGCTTAACAATGCCGTATACCTGGGCCAGCCCAAGACCGGTGCCCTGACCGGGCGCTTTGGTGGTGAAGAAGGGTTCAAATATGTGCGGCAAGACGTCGGCGCTAATGCCGGGGCCTCCGTCGCCGACGCTGATGGCGGCCCAGTCGCCGGGCGCCATGTCGGGCAGCGGTGGATTCCAGCTCTCATCGTAGTGCGAGAGCGTTATGCGTAGCGCGCCGCCTTGGGGCATGGCGTCTCGCGCGTTCAGCGCCAGATTCATCAGCGCCTGTTGCAGGCGGGTAGGATCGACATTCACGACGGCGCCGGCGTGCTCCACTTGCAGGTCGAGTGTTATTGTTTCGGGAAGGGTGCGCTGGAGCATTTGCGAGAGGTCTTGCAGGAAGGGCAGCAGCTCCAGCGGCTGGCGCTCGACGACGGAGCGACGGCTGAAGTCAAGGATTTGGGAAATGAGGCTGGAGGCGCGCTGCGCCTGTTGGTAGATGGCGCGCAGGCGCTCGCGGTCTTTGGCGCAGATGTCTGCATGCTGCAGTGTCTGGGCGTAAAGGACAATGACGGCAAGGATGTTGTTGAAGTCGTGGGCGATGCCGGCGGCAAGCTGTCCTACGGTCGCCAGACGATCCTGGGCCTGCAGGTAGGCGGATTGCGCGCGCTCATAGGTGGCTTCGTGCAGGACGAGCACCCAGCCGCCGGCGAGCGGTTCGACTTCCATCTGCTGGGCGCTGAGCTCGAATATGCGACGTTGCGGGCCTTCGACGATGAGCTCGTGGTAGGGGAGGTCGCCGGTGGGTGGTTGAAGCAGTTTTGCCAGCGGCGCGCCGCCAAGGGTTGTGAGGCTGTTGTCATCAAATCGGGCGTCCAGACTTTCTAAGAACTCTTGCGCAACCGGGTTGGCAACGACAACTTCATTTTGAGGATCCAGGAGCAGCAGGCCATCGGGCACGGTGTCGACGACCTGTTGCACGATGCGCGCCTGTTGGCGGCTCCGTTTTAGCAGCGCGCGGGTCTCGGCGTGCAGGCGCGCGTTGGCCACGGCGATGGCGGCCTGGGCGGCGAGCGATTTGGCCAGCTCAATTTCGGCGGTGCTCCAGTCTCTTGTCTGGCGGGTGTCGTTGCAGGCGAGCAGGCCAGAGAGGCGGTCGTGATAGAGAAGGGGTACCAGTAGGACGGCGCGCATTTCCATCCGCTCATGCCAGAATTCGCCTACGTGCTGGCCATGTGTGGCATCGGCGATGGGGAGAGGCTCTTGCTTTTCACGTAGCAGGGGCAGGGCGGGTTCGAGGTCGCCGTCGAAGCGCTCGTCTTTAACGCTCTTTTCCGCCGGCCCATAGGTTGCCAGGCCCACGAACTGGTTTTCCTCAGGATGCCAGCTGTAGAGGTTGACCAGATCGCAGTTGAGGAGCAGCGCCGCGCTGTGCGTGATGGTGTGGTAGACTTCTTCTGGTTCCAGGCTGTTGCTGATAGCCACGTCGACTTCGTGCAGGGCGGCGAGCTGCGCAGCCTGGGAGCTGACGGCGTTGAGCAGGCGCGCGTTTTGCAGAGCGGCAGCGGTGCGTTCGGTTAAAAGGCGCAAGGCGCTGAGCTCGGCGGCAGACGGCCGGCCCGGGGAGCGTCCGCTAAATGTAACAAGTCCAATTGGCCGGTCGTCAACCATAAAGGGGAACGCCAGGAATGAGCGGATCTCCTCGCGTACCAGGAAGCGTCTAAGCTCCGGCGCTTCGCGGTCGATGTTGCCGATGATGAGTGGTTCTGCTGCATTCAGCGCCCGCTGTACGAGAGGATCGTCCATAGGCAAGCTTAAGCCAACGATGTCGTCCCGGAGGCCGTGCTGAGCACGGAGGGTGACGGATCTTTTATCCTCATCGACCATGAGGACAGTGCAAATGCCGCTGAGCGAAAACTGACCGGCGCGGCGCACGAGGGTTTCTAATAATTGTTGTTCGTCACGGATGCCGGCAAGTTTGGTGCTGAGTTCGAGAATCTTTTCCAGGCGAGCGTTGTTTTCTTGTTCGGCCGTCAGGAGGCGGGCCTTGCCCAGCACCTGGCTGGCGGCGGAGACGGCGCTGGTTGCCAGCGCAACTTCTTCGGCGCCGAAGTGGTTGGGTTCGGTGGCGTCGAGGCCAAGCGTGCCCACCACTTCATCGTCGGCCACAAGCGGCAAGAGGATAATCGATGCAACGTCTCGTTTGCGCATGAGATCACGCACGCTGGCCATGCGCGAGTCGCTTTGTACGTCGTCGATGACCAGTGGTTTCTTGTGCTTAAGGACGTACTGGGTGGCGGGGTTGCCTTCGATAGGAATCTTTTCGCCGATTGCGTTGAATTCGCCGGGTGCAACGTATTCGGCGACGATTTCCAGGTTTTGACCGCTGTCGTCGATGAGCGCGGCTCCGGCGGTAGGCGCGTTGAAGGCACGGGCCAGTTCGCGGCAGGTGGTCTCCAGAACGGAGTAAGGCTCGAGGGTTGTGGTGGCGGCGGCGATGACGCTGTTGAGCACGTCGAGCTCGTGGTTGCGGCGGTGCAACTGCAGCTCTGCGTGGCGGCGGCTGATGGCTGCGCCCAACGAGTCAGCGGCGACGCCCAAAGCATCGAGATCCGTGGCGGTCAGCCGGGGCGCGTCTTTGCCGCCGGCGAGCGCGATGAGGCCCCACCAGGATTGCGCGGCGAAGACGGGCAGGAGGTGCAAGAGGTGCACGCCGAGTTCTCGCAAGGCGTCGCGCTGCGCCGCGGTGTATGTTTGCAAGGAACCGCAGATGGGCTGGCGCCGGCGTAGTTGTTCGATGTAGCCGGCGAAGGTAGACGCCGACCATTCGTCGATGGGCAGCTGCTCGAAGGGGAGGGGAAAGTGGATGTGGGGAGCGTGCCAGAAGCTGCGTACCTGCAGGGTTGGTGGGTGGGCCGGGGAAACGACCTGGAGCAGGTAGACGTAGTCGCTGCCGGTGGCCTGGCCCAGGTCGGCGGCAACGTGATCGATGCATTCTTGCCAGGTGTGGGTGTGGAGCAAGCGGGCAGCGGCGCCGGCGACGGAGCGCAAGATGTTTTCGATGTTGCCGGGTATGGCAGGACCGGTGTGTGTCTGATTCTGTTGTTCGGTCATGGTCTCCCCAACTGTGGCGCGCAGCACACGTGGGTGGTTCATGTTGTCACTGCTGGAAGTATATCAGGCGCGTTGGGAGCGGGGCAGGGGAATAAAGTACCCATGTGGTGGTGGGCAACGACAGGTTGCTTGGTGTAGAGGTGTGGGGATGTAAAGGTGTACGGTTCAGCGGTATGGGTTGAGGTCGGATATGGTGGCGTAGGTTTCGGGGCGGCGCTGTTGGAGAAGCCATGCGGAGCCGGCGCGCGTGGGGTCGTAGGTCTGGGGCGTGATTTCGGCGAAGGCGATGCCTTCGGCGCCGGGCGCGACGTGGGCCACGACCAGGCCGGAAGGGGCGATGATGCGGCTGTAGCCAAGATAGACGTGCTCGCCGCGGTCGGAGGGACCGGTCTGGTTGCTTTGCAGGACCCAGCGGCGGTTTTCGGCGGCGCGGGCGCGACCGAAGAAGTCGTAGCGGTCTTGGGATGCTTGATTGAGGCGCGCCCAGGCGTTGGGAATGGCCAGGATTTGCGCGCCGCGCAAGGTGAGTTCGCGAGCCGCTTCGGGAAAGCATTGGTCGTAGCAGATGAGGGCGCCAAGGTGCCCGATGGGCGTTTCAAAGACGGGCCAGTCGCTGCCGGCGCGGTAGACGATTTCTTCTTCGGTAGGTTTGTGTACTTTGCGGTAGATGCCGAGAAGCCCTTGCGGGCCGAGGACGACGGCGCTGTTGTGGAGGACGGGGACGGCGGGATGGTCGACGCGTTCCATGAGACCGACGACGGCGACGAGGTCGTGGGCGGCGCACCATTCGACGATCTGGTCTGTGGCGGGACCGGGGATGGGTTCGGCGTTGTGCCAATGGTATTGGCTCTCGTCGGGGTCAAAGTGGGGCTCGACGTCGTAGATGAAGCCTTGGACGGCGGCCTCGGGAAAGACGACGAGGCGCGCGCCGCGCCCGGCAGCCTGGGCCATGTAATGGGCGATTTTCTCAAGGTTTTGCGCCCGGTCGTGCACGACGTTCATGGCGACGGTGGCGGCGAGGAAGGAGGAGGTGGCGCCGGATACCTGGTTAGGTTCGTTCAAATGCGATCCTCTTTGGATAGTCTCAGTACTTCAAAAAATTAACCACAGAGCACACTGAGAGCACGGAGGTCTGTCAGATATGGAATTGAAGTCGGTCAGAAAGACGTCCGTTTTCTGGCACGTAGTCGATCCATATTCTGCCCTCATTTTACACAAGATGGGGCTTGACAGGCCAACAGTTACAGTAGCCGCCTTGACGGAGCGGCCAAACAGGTGGGGTTTTTGGAGTCAGAAGGGAGCGCTTACACAAATCTTATCTTTCGTAAATCTGCTTCTGACAAGGCGCGCGTATTGTAGGGGTTGGATGTTCTATCCCGCGCTGTATTGGCGCGCTTGTTGGAGGACATTTGATTTCTCGGGAATTGAGATGGAAGAAAGGAACGAATTATGAATTTGAATAAATACACACAAAAGGCGCAGGAGGCTGTGCTGGCGGCGCAGTCGATGGCGCAGGAAGAAAATCATAGCCAGATCGAACCGATTCACCTTTTGGCGGCGCTGATGGCGCAGTCGGAAGGGGTGACGCCGCAAATTGTGAACCGTATCGGCGTAGAGCGCAGCCGGTTGCGGAAAGAGGTGGAGGAGCGCATAGAGGAGTTGCCACGAGCGGTGGGCGCCACAGCGCAGGTCGGTCTGTCGCGCGATCTGTCGGAAATTGTGCGGCAGGCGGAGAGCGAAGCGTCGAACATGCGCGACGAGTATGTGAGTACGGAGCACCTGTTCCTGGCGCTGGTAAACGCCGCCGATAAGGTGCGGTCGCTGCGCTTTCTGAGCGAGCTGGGCCTGACGCGGGACAAGGTGCTGTCGGCGCTGACGGGCATTCGCGGCACGCAGCGAGTGACCAGCCAGAACCCGGAAGCGACGTATGAGGCGCTGCAGAAGTATGGGCGGGACCTGACGCAATTGGCGCGGCTGGGTAAGCTGGACCCGGTGATCGGCCGCGACCAGGAGATCCGGCGCGTGATCCAGGTGTTGAGCCGGCGCACGAAGAATAACCCGGTGCTCATCGGCGAAGCGGGCGTGGGCAAGACGGCGATTGTGGAGGGCCTGGCGCAGCGTATCGTGGGCGGCGACGTGCCGGAAGGGATGAAGCAGAAAGACCTGAT
>CAYSMQ010000328.1:3065-5708 GCA_964432035.1 uncultured Ardenticatenaceae bacterium | reverse complement strand
TAAAGTGGCAATTGTGACCGGCGCATCACGCGGTATCGGCCGCGCGATTGCCGAGAAACTGGCTGCAAATGGAGCCGATGTCGTGGTAAACTATCATCACAGCACCAAGAAAGCACAGGAAGTGGTGGACGCCATCGAGACGAGCGGTGGAAAAGCAATCGCCGTTCAAGCGGACGTGAGTGATTTTGATGCCGCGAAGGCGTTGGTAGCAGCGACGCGTCAGACGTTCGGACGGATAGACGTCCTGGTCAACAACGCAGGAACCACGCGCGATACGCTGTTGATGATGATGAAGGAAGAGGACTGGGATACAGTGCTCGACACGAACCTGAAGAGCCTATTCAATTGTTGCAAGGCCGTGCTCCGGCCGATGTTGCGCCAGAAATCGGGCGGCCGCATCATCAACATCTCCTCTGTTGTAGGGTTGGCCGGCCAGGGGGGACAAACCAATTATGCTGCTTCCAAGGCTGGCATTATCGGCTTCACGAAATCCCTGGCCAAGGAGATGGGGCCGCGCGCTATTACGGTGAATGCTGTGGCTCCTGGATATTTCCCGACTGCCCTGACGGCCGACCTTCCAGACGATCTGGTAGAGAAGGCGCTGGACCTGATACCGTTGGGGCGGCTGGGCCAAGTAGAAGAAGTGGCCCACCTGGTTGTCTTCCTGGCCTCGGACAAAGCGTCATATATTACGGGTGAGGTAATCCGGGTAGACGGCGGGCTGGCAATGTAGGCATTGCGACCAGAGGCCAACCGCTGTCTCCTACTGGAGAATGAGTTGAGATGGAAGAACAACAAGAAAGCATCGGCCGCATAGAAGTGGCCCCCGAAGTGTTGATAACGATTGTGCGCCAGGAAGTTTTAGGTATCAAAGGCGTACAGAAGATGGCGCCGATCCCGTCAGACGTCGGCCATATTTTCCGGCGTTCGTCGCGCCACGACGGCGTGATTCTGGACTATTCGGATAACCGGTTAGCGTTTGACATCTACGTATTCATGGAACCAGACGTTAATCTTCGTGAAGCGAGCCGTGCCATACAGGTGGCGGTTGTGGAAGCTATTGATAAAATGGTGGGGGTTCCGGTAGACGTCGTCAACGTACATGTAGAAGACGTCGTCTACGCACAGGGGCAAACAGCTTGAGAGGAACCTCTGACGAAGCAGCACCAAGGGCTCAGGTGGCTACAGCATGAAAACAAGACGTCGTGCTCGCCGAATCACCTTAGAAACTCTGTACGAAACCGATCTGGCCAACCATCCTCCCTTTGAAGTGCTGGCCCATCGTCTGGCAGAACAACCGATGGAAAGTGCGGGCATTGAGTTTGCACGTCGCCTGATAACGGGCGTCATCGAGCACAAGGAAGAAATGGACAAGCTGATCGCCCGCTATGCCCCGGAGTGGCCGCTGGATCAGATGGCCGTGATCGACCGCAATATTTTACGCATGGCCATTTACGAATTTTTGATCGGCCAGGAAACGCCGGTGAAAGTAGCCATTAACGAAGCGGTTGAACTGGCCAAAACGTACGGTTCGGACAGCGCCCCCCGCTTTATCAACGGCGTCCTGGGCACCCTTGCCGACCAGGCGTCTGAGCTACAATTGGGGACGCCTATCAAGGATACACAGCCCGAGCAGCCAACTGCATGAGCCGCAGCGCGTAAGACGTATTGGACCCGTTTTACGCTTTTACCCCTATGGATAGTTTTTTTGGTATTGGCTTCCCCGAACTGGTCATGATTCTCATCCTGGCCGGTTTAGTATTGGGACCACAGAAAATTCGCAAAGTTGCGCGGACGATGGGGCGCTTTGTCGCCCAGATGCAATCGATCTCCCGCCAGTTTACGCGACAACTGAACGCTGAGCTAGACGCCCTGGACTCCGATGAAGTGAAAGGCGCCGTCGAGGACGTAAAGCAGCTACAGCGGGAAATGACGGACCTGCGCCGCCAGGTCTCTTCCCTTTCGGATGAGACGGTGGCCGAAGGACGTAAAGCGCTGGAGGAAGGGGAGAAGATTTTCCAGGGACGGGAGGTTCCGCCGCCGGAAGCGCCGGGGAATGTCCCGCGCAAGAAAGAGCAGCCCGATAATGGCAAAAGCGCCGAAGCCGAAACGCCGGCCCCGGCGGCGGCCGATCTGCCCAATCCCATCCCCGTGCCTGACGACCCCGAATGATGGCCGAACGATCTCGCCCATACGAAGGGCAAACCATTCTCGAACATTTAAACGAACTGCGTATCCGTCTAACCTGGGCAGTAGCGGGGCTGGCGGTGGGCACGGTTATCAGCTTCATCTTCGCCCAACAGATATTGGAATTTTTGATCACCCCATATGGCGAGCGGTTGCAGATTACGAGCCCTACAGAGAACATCGAAATCTTCTTCAAAGTGTCCCTCGTCGCCGGGGCCATACTGTCAATGCCCTGGATTCTATACCAGCTCTGGCTCTTCATCGTTCCGGCGCTGGAGCCAGGGGAGAAGCGGTACGTCTACATTTTCATCCCCAGCGCCTTTGCTCTGTTTTTAATAGGCATAGCTTTCTCGTGGTTCGTGCTGCTGCCGGCCGCCATTGCCTTCCTGTCCGGTTTTATGCCCAACGTCTTTTTCGTAGAGTGGACGGCGAATGAATTTGTCGGCTTTACGACGA
>CAYSMQ010000328.1:0-3055 GCA_964432035.1 uncultured Ardenticatenaceae bacterium | reverse complement strand
AAATGCCGCTCATCGTTTATCTGGTTGCGCGGGCAGGGCTCGTTAGCGCACAGACTTTGCGCGAGCAGTGGCGCTTCGCTATCGTGGGTATTGCAGTAGTGGCGGCGGCCGTCACACCTTCCATTGATCCCGTCACGATGTTGCTGACGATGGTACCTCTCGTCATTTTGTACGGTCTGAGCATCCTCCTGGCCCGGCTGGGCCAACGCCAGTTCGAACGCAGCATGTCCATAGAATGAGTACGGGCATCACTTACTGCGTTGACGAAGAAGGGGACGTGGTTCGTGTGCCGGCCGGAGAGGTCACTTTTCGGCCGGCCGTCTACGGCATTCTGATTGATAATCAACGCGTTGTTCTGGATCGTCAAGGGCAGAAAGAACTATGGCGCCCTCCGGGTGGGCGACTGGATCGTGGACAGACGCCAGGTCAGGTGTTAGAGGCCAGCTTCCGGGCGGCTACAGGCTTCGCTCCGGTTCGGGGCCCCTTGCTTCTGCTAGAAGAACAACATCACGTCGATGCTGAGGGACGGGCGTGGCATCTAGCAGCAATATATTATGCGCTGCGCCGGCCGGCGGGCAGCATGGCGACGATGGGCGACGAAGGGCCCCAATGGATCCCTCTGGACGACCTGGCACCGGAGAGGCTATTGTTCGGCTACCGCGCCATCGAGGCGGCGCGCAACGTTCATTGGCAGGACAGGACAGAGCAGCCGCCAGATTATGATTTTGGCCCATCACCCTCTCAATGAGCCTCATCCTACACATCACCACCTTTAGCGCATGGGCGCAAGCCCAGGCGACGGGAGCGTATCGCGCCCCATCCCTGGAAGAGGAGGGGTTCATCCATTGCTCCACGCCCGAGCAGGTTGTGGGCGTGGCGAACGGCCTCTATCGTGGCGAGCGAGGGCTGATTCTGCTGGCAATTGACGCCGAAACGTTGACCGCACCGGTACGTTATGAGGATTGTTACGAGACGGGGCAGGCGTTCCCCCACATTTACGGCCCCCTTAACACAGACGCCGTCGTCTGCGTACTCAACTTTGAACCGGACGATGATGGCACGTTTTCGTTACCCGCCCCGCTGGCCGGCCGCGGCTGGCTACGCTGCAATTATCCCATCCTCGAGTATGATCCGTCGCCAGCGGCCCTCATCGAGCCGAGCGAGGTGCTGGAACCGGTGGAGATCGCGGAACATTGCGTGCTTTGTTTCTTTCAGGACGTCATTGGTCGCCTGCACGAGGAGGGCCGTTTAGAATTTGTCAGAAATCTGGGATCAGAAATCGGTCACAATCCGGTTTACGAGATGGAGGTCGACGGCAAGCGGCTGGCGCTGTGCCACCCAGGCGTGGGCGCGCCGCTGGCGGCGGGCTTCATGGACGAATTGATCGCCCTCGGCTGCCGCAAATTCATCGCCTGTGGCGGGGCCGGGGTGTTGGACGGGGACCTGACGTTGGGCCATCTGATTGTACCCACCAGCGCCGTCCGCGACGAGGGCACGTCGTACCATTACCTGCCGCCAGGCCGGGAAGTAGAAGCCAGCCCTCAGGCCGTAGCCGCTATTGAGCAGGTGCTACAACGAGACAACGTCGATTACGTCACCGGCAAGACGTGGACGACGGACGCCGTCTACCGCGAGACGCCGGCCAAGATCACGTTGCGGCGCAACGAGGGCTGCCTGACGGTGGAGATGGAAGCGGCCGCTTTCTTTGCCGTCGCTCAGTTCCGCATCGTCGTCGCGGGCCAGATTTTGTACGGGGGCGACGACGTGAGCAGCGACGCCTGGGATTCGCGCCACTGGCAGCAACAGGCCAGCGTGCGCGAGAAATTATTCTGGCTAGCGGCCGAGGCGTGCCTGGCGTTGTAGTGTGCGGCCCTCGATCCCGGACCGGCAGGACCTGACCCGATGCTCGACATTCTCTCCCACGGCCCGGTAACGGAACTGCGGCTGACCAGCACCATTCTGGGACAACCGATCTACGCCGTCTCCGCCTTCTACTTCGACGGCGTCCTCTGTGACACAGGACCGCCACGGACCGGCCGCGAGCTGGCAGCGTGGGCAGAGGACGAGACGATCGAGCGCATCGTCAACACCCACCGGCACGAAGATCACGTGGGCGGCAACGCCTACCTGCCTTCCCTGCCGGCGCTGGCTCCGGCCGGCGCATTGCCCATCATCCACCGGCCGCCGCGACTCCCCCTGTACCGGCGGATCCCCTTTGGCCAACCGCGGCCGGCCCACGCGGAGCCGCTGGGCGAAACGGTATCCACCCGCTCGCACACGCTGAAGGTCATCCCCACCCCGGGTCACGCCCCGGACCACGTCGCCCTCTTCCTCCCTGAGGAGGGCTGGCTCTTCGGCGGCGACCTCTACCTGATGGAGCGGGCAAAATACGTGCGGCGGGCCGACGATGTCGCCCAATGGCTACGCTCCTTGCGCGCCATCCTGGCGTACGACTTTGACCTCCTCTTCTGTGCGCACGGCGGGACCATACCCCACGCCAAAACGGCCATCCGGCGCAAGATCGCCTACTGGGAGGAGATAGGTGAGAAGGCGCGCGCTATGGCCGCCCAGGGTCGCCGGCCGAAAGACATTCGCGACGCGCTGCTGGGTAAAGAGGGATTTCTCACCTATTGGAGTCGCGGCCGCTTCGCCAAGCTGAATCTGATAGAGCAGTTGTTAGCGCTGGAGCGAATGGAGTAGGTCTCAGTCAAGTCTGCCCGGCCGGCGGGCCTTCAATCTCAACGGTGCCAGCCCCTCCGTCAACAATGACCCAGGCGCCGTCGGGGATGCGACGTGTGGCGTTACCTGTGCCAATGACGGCAGGTATCCCATATTCGCGGGCAGTCGCCGCCGCGTGTTGTCCCAACGCCCCGCCGTCCAACACCAATCCGCCAAGGATGGGGAAAAGGGGTGTCCAGCGGGGACCGACGTTCTTCGCCACTAGCACCTCACCGGGCGCCAGGTCGGGCAGAGCAACGGTATCGGAGACGATGCGGGCGCGTCCGCGGCTGCGACCGAGACTGGCGGGCTGGCCTGAGAGGCGACCGGGAGTCTC
>CAYSMQ010000327.1:0-5725 GCA_964432035.1 uncultured Ardenticatenaceae bacterium | reverse complement strand
AGCGCCGCCAGCATGCCGCTGACGATGAGGGCGAACACTTGCACGCGGGTGACGTTGATGCCAACCGACTCCGCCGCGTCCTGATTCTCGCCCACCGCGCGCAAATGGCGGCCAAAGCGCGTGTGGAACATGATGAGATACGTGGCCACCACGGCGAACCAGGAGAAATAGACGATCCAGTTATAGCCGCTCAACAGCGGCCCCAGGCGCTCCATGGAGCCAACGACGGGCAGCGCAATGTCCGGCAGCCGCTGGATGCTGGGATCGGACCAGGAGCCCACGTTGCCAAACAACACGCGCATGAAATAGACCGTCAGCTCCAGGATGAGCAGATTGATGGCCAGGGCCAGAATAATGAGGTTGACCTCGTAGCGCAGGTAGAGAAAGGCGAATATCGCGCCCAGCAACCCACCCGCCAGCATGGCCACCAGGATGCCCAGGTTTGTGTTGCCCAGATAGTAGGCCGCGGCGATGCCCAGAAAAGCGCCCAGCAACATCTTGCCTTCCAGCGCCAGGTTCAACACGCCGGCGCGGTTACAGATGGCCCCACCCAGGGCCGCCAGCAAGATGGGCGTCGCCAGGCGGATGCCGCTGCTCAGCAGAGCAATGCTGAAAACGTCGGTAAACCCTTCCATCAGCTCTGCTCCTCCATGGCCGTTTCAACCGCCGTCTTGCGCCCGCGCAGGCGGTCAATGGCCTCTGACACGCGCTCAATGTTATCCCGGTAGAACTTGCCCGCCGCCACGAACAGGAAAATGAGGGCGATAATGGAGCCGCCCAGCTCGCGCGGGATGCCAAACGAAAATTGCAGGCCCAGCTGGGCCCCGATGCGGATGCCGGCGAAGAGGATGCCCACGATAACCACGCCCAGCGGGTGTACCAGGCCTAAAATGGCCACCGCCAGGCCGTCGAAACCCAGGCCCACCGAAAAGTCCTGATTGATTCTGAAATGGATCCCAATCACCTCGATGACGCCGGCCATGCCGGCCACGGCGCCGCTGATGAACATGGCGCGCATGGCGGCGCGATCGCTGCGCACGCCGCCGAAGATGGCAAACAGCGGCGACTGCCCCGCCATACGCTGCTCGTAGCCCGACGTCGTGCGCCACAGGTACAGGTAGGTGAGCAACGCGGTGACGATGGCGATGATAAAGGCCACGCCGAATTTAGAGCCGGGGAAGAACGTCATCAGCCGCGCGCTATCCAGCACCGGCGGCGAATAGGCCGTCGTGCCGCGGTCCGCGCGCAGAGGGAAGTTGACCATGTACACCAGGAATAGAATGGCGATGTCGTTGAGCACGATAGTAGAGATGATTTCGTTGACGTTCAGCTTGACCTTAAGCATGCCCGGAATCCAGCCGTAGACGCCGCCGGCCAGCATGCCCATGGCGATAATCACGATCTGGTGCAGAATTGACGGTAGCTGGATGGCGTAGCCCAGCCAGGCGGCCACCAGGGCGCCGATCATCATCTGGCCCTCCTGCCCGATGCTGAACATGCCCGAGCGGAAGGCGATGACCGCCGAGAGACCGGTCAGAATGAGTGGCGTGGAGCGCTCCAACGTCGTCAGCAGCGCGCAGCGGCTCAGCTCCTGGCAGCCAAAGCCCGCGCTGAACATAGTCACGTAGGCCGTCCACGGGGACGTGTCGGTCAGCAGACTGAGAAAGGCGGCCACGAACAGGCCGGAGAGTATGGCCAGGACGGGCACCAGGATGGAGTTGCGCACTTCGTGCCGGCGTTGAGAGGCCATCACGCGCCTCCTTCAACGCTGCCGGTCGTAGCGGCGCTGCCGGCCATGACCGGCGCCTGCTCCGGCGTTTGTGCCGCCCCCAGTTGGCTGCCGCCCATCAGCAGGCCGATTTCCCTCTGGCTAACCGTCGCCGGGTCCACTTCGCCCGCCACCTGCCCGCGGTAGAGTACGATGATGCGGTCGCTCAGCGACATCACTTCCTCCAGCTCCACGGACACCAGTAGCACCGCCGCGCCCGCGTCGCGCGCTTCGATCAGACTCTTGTGCACGAACTCGATGCTGCCCACATCCAGGCCGCGCGTCGGTTGGTTGGCGACGACCAGTTCCGGCTCGCCCGCCAGTTCGCGGCCCAGCACCACCTTCTGCATGTTACCGCCGGACAGCGTGGCGATGCCCTCGCCGGGGCGCGCCGCGGCAATGGAGAAGCGGTCCACGACAAATTCGGCGAAGCGCCGCATGGCGCCGCGCAGCATGAAACCCAGGCGGCTGAACTGCGGGCGCCGGTAGCGGGTGACGACCAGATTCTCGTCCAGGTCCGTCTCCAGGTTCAGACCCACGCCCAGACGGTCTTCCGGAATGTGCGCCATGCCCAACCGCCGCCGCTTTCCCACGCTGAGACCCGTGATAGGTTGGTCGCGGTAGCGAATCTCGCCCCCCTCCACCGGACGCATGCCGGTAATCGCCTCTACCAGCTCCGTTTGCCCGTTGCCGCTCACGCCGGCAACGCCCAGCACCTCCCCGGCGCGCACCTGCAGCGACAGATGCCTGACCACGGGAACGCCGGCGGTGGCCACGGTGACATTATCCACCTCCAGCACCACGTCGCCGGGGGTGGCCGGTTCCTTGTCCACTTGCAGTACGACGGAGCGGCCCACCATCATGCTGGCCATTTCGGGCACGCCGGTCTCGGCCACCACGCGCGTCCCTACCATCTTGCCGTTGCGCATGACGCTAACGCGGTCGGCCACGTGCTTGACCTCCAGCAACTTGTGCGTGATGAAGATAACCGTGCGGCCGCGCTCCGCCAGCTGGCGCACCACGTGCAGCAGTTCATCCACTTCTTGCGGCGTGAGCACCGCCGTGGGTTCGTCCAGAATCAGAATCTGCGCCTCGCGCTGCAATGCCTTCAGAATCTCCACGCGCTGCTGCATACCCACCGGCAGGTCGCGCACCGAGGCGTTGGGATCCACCGGCAGGCCAAAACGCTCGGCAAGCTGCCGCACCTGCTCGGCCTCCTCCTGCTGCCGCAAGAAGCCGCCGCGGGTGGGCTCCATGCCCAACATGATGTTCTGGGCGATGGTGAACGATGGCACGAGCTTGAAATGCTGGTGCACCATGCCGATGCCCAGGGCGATGGCGTCGTGCGGGTGTGTGATGGTCACCGGCCGTCCATCCACGAGGATTTGTCCCTCATCCGGCCGGTGCAGGCCATAGAGGATGTTCATCAACGTGGTCTTGCCCGCGCCATTTTCGCCCACCAGCGCGTGCACCTCGCCCGGTTCCACCGAGAGGTCCACCTTGCTGTTAGCCAGCACGTTGGAAGAAGCGAAGTATTTTGTGATGCCGGTCATCTCAACTGCTTTGGCCATGACGAGCGATCCAATGTTCGTAGCCGCAGGTCCGCGTTTAGATAACGCGGATTGGAATCCGCGGCTACGAAATTACCTTATCCTTCCGCCGCAATACCCTCGCATGCGGCCGTCTCGTTCAGCGCGTCACAGACTTCCAGTTCGCCGTCCAGAATGCGCTGGCGATAATCTTCCACGAGCGCCTGGACATCCTCGAGCTGCGACGTCAACTCCTCGGGCCCTTCCTCGGCGAACGTCGTAGAGCCGGCATCCCACGAGAGAGCGGTGGCCTCTTCGGCCATGCCCAGTTCCTGGAACCCGCTCTGGAACTCGCCGTTCAGCGCCTGTTCCACCAGCAGGTACGTCGTCGTGTCCACGCGTTTGAGCACGGAGACGATAACGTGGCCCGGCTGGATCCAGTCCTGGTTGGAGTCTACGCCGATGGCATAGTTGCCCGTCTGCGCCGCCGCTTCCAGCACACCCTCGCCCGAGCGGCCGGCAATCTGGTAAATAATGTCCGCGCCCTCTTCATACTGCGCCAGCGCCGTCTCCAGCCCCAGCGTCGGATCGGAGAACTCGAAGCCCAGATAGCTGACCAATACCTCGCAATCCGGACACACCTCTAGCACACCCTGTTTGTACCCGTAGAAAAACTGGTTCAACGCCGGCGCATCTCCACCCACAACGGCGCCCACCGTGTTGGTCTCTGTCAGGCTGCCGGCCACGATGCCTGCCAGATAGCTGGATTCGTGCACGTTAATCTGGAAGGCGGCTACGTTCTCGGGCAACGATTCGGCGAAGACGTCCGAAGGCGCGCCAAAGAGCTGGTCGGGAAACTCCTCTGCCAGATCCAGCAGCAGCTGGGCGTCGATGGCCAGACCGAGCACGATGTCGTTACCGGCCTGAATGGCGCCACGCATGGCGGCTTCATGCTCAGAGACGCCGTTGGTTTCGATGACGTTGCCGCTCACACCAAGCTCTTCGATAGCTTGCTCCGCGCCGCGGTTAGACGCATCGATAAAGGAGCGGTCACCCAGCGGGTTGGGCAGCACGAGAGCAAAACTGAAATCTTCTGCTGCCGCGTCCTCCCCGGCCGGTGTTTGCTGGCAGGCTCCCAACACCAAGACAAGCGTAACTAATGCGATTAGCAAGATCGGCAGACGGCGTTTCATAACGTTCCCTCCATAAATTGGACTGGATAAATTTGGTGTGAGGGCCGGCGCCTCCACACACTGTGTCAACGGTCGACGACACGAATACTGGCGTTGGGAATAATAAAGGTCATCGCGCGTTGTGGCAAGAGGATTTTGGAAAATGGGCACGCGCTATTCTTGTCGACCGAACGCCGGCGTGGCGCCACGCCGGAGAAGGCCACGGTAAAGCGCCGGCGCAGCGACAAACAGCACCATCAAGGCAATCAGCGCGCTGCCGGCCTCGCGTGGCACGGCGGCGCGTAGTTGTAACCCGTTTACCGCGCCCAGCCGGATGCCGCCGAAGAGCACGCTGCTCAACAGCACGCCCAAGGGGTGCAGCTGTCCCACAAGAGCGACGACGATTCCGTCGAACTGGTCAACGGCCGAAAAGTTAGTTACGAAACGATAGTGCACGCCCAGCACTTCGATTGCCCCGCCTAGTCCCGCCAGCGCTCCGCTCAGCGTCATGGCGCCCATGATGGCGCGGTCGGGAGCCAGTCCGCCAAAGCGGGCGAAGAGTGGCGCCTGTCCCGCCATGCGCAGGCTGTATCCGTGCGTGGAGCGCCACAGAAAGACGGCCAGCAACAAGACGGCGAGCAGGGCCAATATAAAGCCGGCGTTGAGCTTAGTCGTAGGTACCAGAGGCGGCAATTGCGCCACTTCTGGCGCCCGTCCGCGGCCCAGTGGCGCGACCAGAGTGATGGTGATGGGGTTGAGCAACAGCGTCGATATAACCTCGTGGATACCCAGCTTGGCCTTGAGGAAGCCGGGAATGAAGCCGCACACACCGCCGGCAACCATGGCGCCCAGGAGTGCGGCAGCAGGTAACAGGCCCGTCACAGACGACAGGGCGCCGGGCAGCGCCAGCCGGGATGCCAGCCACGAGGCCAGCGCTGCGCCCGCCACCATCTGGCCTGCCTGCCCAATGCTGAACAAGCCCGCGCGAAAGGCCACCAGCGCCGAGAGCCCGCTGAAAATTAGAGGCGTGGCGTACTGCAGCGTCGTCAGGAACGCGCACATGCCGCCCGGCCCGGCGCACGAAAAAGCAGCGCTGAAAAGCGCCACGTAAGCTTGCCAGGGGTTGGCCCCCGCCGCAACGATCAGCAGACTACCCAGCAGTAGACTGGTACCTATCGCCAGCAGCGGCAGCGCAACCCGTAACCAGAATGAGCCGGAATCGGCGCCGGTGTTAAACGTCATATCTTGTGCACGTC
>CAYSMQ010000326.1:0-5725 GCA_964432035.1 uncultured Ardenticatenaceae bacterium | reverse complement strand
AGCCGGCGCCGTGCGCCGTCTTATCGATAGTGATCCGCAGGCTGCCGAAGCCATGATCGACGAGTTTCGTTCCGACATCCGTAGCGCCATTGCCGACATCCGCCGCCTCGTCTACGAGCTGCGCCCGCCCATGCTCGATCAGCTGGGACTGGCGGCTGCCGTGCGCGCCCAGGCGGCGCAATGCAACAGCCGCGATTCAAATGGCACAAGCGCTGCCGGCGATGATCCTTCGCTGCACGTCGACGTCGACGCGCCAGAGGATTTTCCTCCCCTACCCGCCGCCGTAGAAGTAGCCGCCTATCGCATTGTACAGGAGGCGCTAACCAATGTTGTGCACCACGCTCGCGCCCGGCGCTGCCGCGTGAGTCTGCGGCTAGACGGCGCGCTAGAGCTTGAAATTGTGGACGATGGCGTGGGCGTGGGCCAATGGCCAAAAGAAAGCAATGGATTAGGGCTCCTATCGATGCGCGAACGGGCTGCAGAGCTGGGCGGGAGTTGTGAAATTGAGCCCGCGCGCCGCGGCGGCACGCGCGTATTTGCTCGCTTGCCATTGTCTCAAGACGTCGTTTCTCCGGCACATGCAACAGGATAACGCCATGGACTCCCTGACCGTACTTCTCGCCGATGACCATCCGCTCTTTCGCAAAGGCATGCGCGCCCTGCTGCAATCCATGCCTGACATCGAACTCGTCGGCGAGGCGCAGAGCGGCGACGAGGCGGTCGCCATGGCCCTGGAGCAGCAACCAGATCTGGTGCTCATGGACTTGCAGATGCCCAATGGTCACGGCCTGGCGGCGACGCGCCAGATCAGCAACGCCAGCCCCCACATCCGAATCCTGGTTGTCACCCTCTTTGAGGACGACGAATCGATATTCGCTGCCCTGCGCGCGGGCGCCCACGGCTACATCCTCAAAGACGCCGGCGAAGAGGAGATGGTACGCGCCATCCGTGGCATTGGTCAGGGCCAGGCCATCTTCAGCCCCGCCATCGCCACGCGCCTCATGGATTACTTTGCCGTCACACGCAAGGAAGTACCGCAAGAGATCTTTCCGGAGCTAACCGACCGCGAGCGCGAGATTCTGACCCTCATTGCCCGCGGTCAATCCAACGCCGACATCGCCGAACAGCTGGTTATCACCGTCAAGACCGTGCGCAACCACGTCTCCAACATCTACAACAAGCTACAGGTAGCAGACCGCGCCCAGGCCGCCATTCGGGCAAGGGAAGCCGGGCTTAAGTGATGAGTAATCACCCTTGCTTTGGGGTCGACACGTCATTCCTTCGACCTATCTCTCGTCCACCGCACCTCAATGCGCGTTCCGTCGTCGCCCGCAGACCCGATGTGCAGCTCGGCCCCAATGAGGCTTGCGCGCTCGTACATGCCGGCCAGGCCAAAGTGGTCGTTTGCTACCAGGCTCGCCAGGTCTGTCGGTTCGTCGGCAGGCAGCCCAACGCCATCATCTTCCACACAAAGCCGCACAGCGTCCGACTCTAATTGCCCACTAACCACAATATTTCGCGCCTCGGCATGTTTCAGCGCATTCTCAACCGCCTGCTGCACGATGCGGAACAGGTGTTGCTCCACCGGCTCGGGGTAGCGCGCCTCTGATGGCGCCAGCGCCACGTCTACAGCCGGGTTGCCATTTGTGCGCTCCGCAAGCTCATCGCCCAGCTCAACCAGCGCTGCCTGCAACCCGTACTGCAACATAGCGGGGCGTAATCCTGCAATCGTCTGCCGTAGGTGCGCTGTCAGTTCGTCGAACGCCTTTTGAGACGCCTCTGGTATTTCGTCGGCGGCATACACGGCCAACACGGCGACCCGGCTTAAAACATCATCATGCAACGCGCGAGCCAGTCGCGCCCGTTCGGCCTCGTGGCGGTCTATGTTCTCTCGATATAGCATTCGCAGGTTTTCCATCTGCACAAGGTTCGTCAGCGCCACCGCCAATTGGTTGGCCAGCGCGCGGAAGAGGGGCAGTTCGGCCCGACTGTAGAGGTCGTCCGGATCCCGCCGGCCAAACAACCACAGCCCAATGGCGCGCTCGCCAAACGTCAGGGGCAGCACAAGGCGCAGCCAATCCGGTCCAACGCCGTCGCCATCGGGGGCCACCTGGCCGGCTACCGCCCGCGTCACGAGCGCTTCCGTCGCTTCCTCGTTCGGTAAATCTTCCTCGCGTAGACCGTAGGCCAAGAACCGCTCGACATCTCCCGGATCGTCCAGCAACAGAATGGCCGATTGGCGCACGAGCAAGCTAGGCAACACTTCCTCCTCCAGCAGCGTTGCCAATGCCTCTTTCTCCAAACAGCTTGTCATGCGCGCGGCAAACGTTTCCGGCAGGCTTGACGGCGGCAGGCGCACCCCCAACAGGCGCCGATCCACCAGCCGTCTGAACGGCCGGTAGCCCACCACCACGGCTACGGCTGCAATCAGCGCGGCCGCCAAGCCGCTGATCACGGGCGCGCCCGGATACTGCAGCGTCGCAATGTGCAACAAGATGAGGATAACGAGCGTAGCAGCCAGAATGACAAAGAACAAGAAGGGCGCCAAGATGCGGTTTGCGCGGAAATGCAAGTCGGCGCGCTCGTCGGCCGCGGTGGGTACGTAGGCGCCAGCCAATGCCGGTAGAAACAGGAACGGCGCGAAGCTGTTTATCGCCAGTAGTGCGGTCAGAATTGCCGCCGCGCCTCCGGCCACATAGTTCGACGGCGCCATACCAAGCCGTTCGATAGCGAACGCGATGCCAATGATAAAAGCGACACTAACGAATATGAGGATCAGGTAGAGGTTCGCCAACCGATCGGCCCGCCTGGCCAAACGCGTACCCAGTTGTCGTCTAAAGAGAATGAAGAAGTAGGCGCCGGGAATCGTAGGAAACGCTAACAGCGCAGCGCCAGCTAAGGGATCGGCAACTGTGATGCCCACGAGTTCAGCCACCGCAATACCAACTGGAGGCAGCGCCACCAGCGCAAAAGCAGTTGCCAGAAATGCCACCTCTCGCCGAGACCCTCTTTGCTTCACGGCGTGCAACAAGAGTAAGACGAGACTTCCGACCACCGCGAATAAAAACCCGGCCAGATACATGCTTTCCGGAATCACCTGCAGCCACTGCGCCAGTGCCAGCGCCAGGGCAGCGCCGAATCCTATCCACAGGATGGGCCGTTGCAGGCGACCCAGCGGCCTGGGAAAAAGCCAGTGCAAGTATAAATAGATGGGGACGCTGAGCCACACGGCCGAGCGCAACACCAGGGCGCTGAACCACACGTGCCATCCCGACGCGCTGCCCGCTGTTAACCACAGCGCCGTGATGTAGTTGAAGGCCACGAGAAGCAGCCAACGTCTGTCTCGGGGGCGCACCAGAAACAATGTCGCCGTCCCGGCCAACCAGAATATGTAGCCAACCCACCACTGGCTGTTGACTCTCTGGGCGATTTCTTCAGTAGTCGCGCCTGGCAACGTCCACAGAATCTCCTGCGCCTGACCATCGCGTATGAAACGTAAGGGGACCTGGTCTCCAGTGTCTTCTTGTTCGTCGAGCCAAACCTGTGTCTGGTCGGCGCTGTACTCTTCCAACGTCAACGCACCAATACTCACAATCTGGTCGCCGGCTCGTAGCTCGCTCTCCGGTGAATAGACCTCGATGACTTCTCCGCTACCCCCAAGGCGAAATCCCAGGTAAGGGGCCCGGAAGAAAAACGCGTACGTCAATGCCAGCAGAAGCGCCAACACGAGCACAGGCGTAAATCGCTCAATTAAAGGTCTCTGAGCCCAATTAGTCCTGAACACGGTCGAATGATTTCCTTTGAAGATGACGTATGGACCTGGATCGTTATGCTGCTACAAAGGAGGTGAAGCCCTTATTTCACAATTAGCATCAAGACAGAAACTGACAAGCAGAGCGCGTAACCTATAAATCTACAGCAAGAAGGGAATACTGTCACAAATCTGCACTAATTGCCGATGTTATGGGCCTCGTGAAGTTGCTCCCCGTTCGTCTGGCAGCCATCGACGGCGTCAGCGCTCCCCGCGCCGCGTCTCAACAGAGCAGGCGTATTTCTGACCCCTTTAGATCGTGCCCACAGTCGGATCGTACGGCGTAATCAGTCCCAGACTCCGCGCTCGCGCCACGGCGGCGCTGCGGTTGCGAACGCCAAGTCGTAAGTAGGCGCCCGACAGCAGATTGCGTACTGTGGAATGGGCGATCTGTAGCCGGTTTGCCAGCTGGGCCGAGGTCAGATCTGGATAGGCTGCAGCCAAGGATAGCGCCTCTCGCTGTCGCGGTGTCAACGTTTCGTCCTCCTGGCTGCCGCGCAGCAGTTGCGCGTGCGCCTGCTTGCTGAAATGAATGCCGCCCCCGGCAACGGAACGCACAATCGATCCTAGTTCACGGATAGATGCGTGATCATCTTTCAGGATGTAGCCACTAACCCCCGCCTCCACCACAGACCTTATCAGCGAGCGCTGCGCGTGCATCGACATGACCAGAATAGCCAGCTCCGGGTAGGTCTGAAGCAGTTGCGGCAGCAGATGGAGGATGGGATAGGGGTTGGGATTATTGGCCGACATAGGCACCACAACATCCAGGAGTAGGACGCCTACATCATGCTCGGACAAAATTGGTTCCAGCGCCTCGCCCACGTTTGCCGTGGACACGACCTCAATATCTGGCATGTCACTGAGGCGATAAATGTAACCGTCGATAATACTTTGATGATCGTCTATGATAGCAACGCGAATAGTCTGGCACATGCTCACAATCATACAACTTTTATTCCGCTCCGGGAACGCTCCGACCGAATTTTTAACTGGATACAGTACAAATGTCTATGGACGATAGCATCATGTCTATTCTCGCGTTTCTGCCTACGACTTACAATGTGCAAGTGCGATGACGTTCCTGCTACACGAATACTTTATTAATGCTAAAACGCAATTGATACTTCTATTCACCGTACGGTCGAGCAATACCTACGCTCCCTCAGTGGGAACAGGCGCTAACATCGCAACAGCCTCTGGGCGGAGGTAATCGGATAGCATTCGTCCGCTTGACGACTGCTAAACACCCCGCAAGAGCAGGCTTTCACAGCCTTGCTCTTGCTTTTTTTGTGCTTCACGGGCGCGGGAAGCCGGGCTTAAGGTGCGACTCCCTACAGTAAGTCTCGCCTGTCTCGCAGCGGACTTATGGAATCCACTTGATATCCTTAAAGTCTGGTTTTCGTTTTTCGAGGAAGGCGTTGCGCCCTTCTTTGGCCTCCTCGGTCATGTAGGCCAGGCGCGTCGCTTCGCCGGCGAAGATCTGTTGACCCACCATGCCGTCATCAGTCAGGTTCATGGCGAATTTCAACATCTTGATAGACGTCGGCGACTTGGCCAGAATCTCCTGAGCCCACTCGTAGGCAGTCTCTTCCAACTCGTCATGAGGAATGACCGCATTAACCATGCCCATCTCGTACGCTTCCTGGGCAGAATAGTCGCGCCCCAGGAAAAAGATCTCGCGGGCTCTTTTTTGACCAACCATTTTGGCCAGATAGGCCGACCCATAACCACCGTCAAAACTGGTGACATCTGCATCCGTTTGCTTGAAGATGGCATGTTCCTCACTGGCCAAGGTCAGGTCACAGACGACGTGCAAGCTATGACCGCCTCCCACGGCCCAGCCGGGCACCACGGCGATGACGACCTTGGGCATGAAGCGAATGAGCCGCTGCACCACCAGGATATTGAGCC
>CAYSMQ010000325.1:4644-5798 GCA_964432035.1 uncultured Ardenticatenaceae bacterium | reverse complement strand
TTTCAACAGGTACCGTCTGGCCTGCGCCGGCTGTGTCATGGCCGAGTTCTGTAGGGTCAAGGACGTTCCCGCCAGCTACGAGCATGTAGAGTTAGACCCCTTCATTGGCGAGCTTCGCGCCCTGATCGAGATCGAGGACGAAGAGTCTATCTAGTCTGACGATCGCCATTTCCCCGGCAGCTTCAAGGCCCCTGTGCAGATTGCGCAGGGGCCTTTCGTTTTTCCCGGAATTTGCCCTCCCGCAGGGCGACAGACCTATCGCATCCCATTACTTTTCTGCGCACAGCGCAACATTAGAAGAGAGCATCAATCACATTCACTCACCAAGAGGAGGAAGAATCAGTGAACGCACGCAAGCTCCTAGTTCTCAGCATGCTGGTAACCCTCACGTTGCTCCTTGTTGCTTGTGGCGGCGAGCCGGTCATCGAAAGGGGCGATGTTGAGCCAGAGGCGACAGCCGTTGAAGACAATGCGACGGCAACCTCGGTTCCGGCGGAGCCCACTGCAACTGAAGACGTCGCCGAACCAACGGCCCCCACGGAAGCGGTTGAAGCGACCGCCACGGCCGAACCTACGGCAACGAGTGAAACGTCCGAAACCGATGACGGCAGCGGAGAGGCAGAAGCGGTCAGCGCGGGAGATCCGGAGGCCGGAGAGCAGCACTTTGGCGAGGTCTGCGCCGCCTGCCATGGCCCAGGCGGCGA
This sequence comes from uncultured Ardenticatenaceae bacterium, assembly GCA_964432035.1. Taxonomy (GTDB): domain Bacteria; phylum Chloroflexota; class Anaerolineae; order Promineifilales; family Promineifilaceae; genus JAAYYY01. The sequence continues at coordinate 5,094 of CAYSMQ010000325.1, read as the reverse complement.
GGGCATCGAAGGGTTGGGAAAGGATCTCACCACCAGCGAGTTTGTCGCGGGGCTCAGCGATGAGGAGCTACTGGCGTTCATCCAGGAGGGGCGGCCCGTCGACCACCCCGATAATACCACGGGCGTGGCCATGCCACCCCGAGGCGGCAACCCCGACTTTAGCGACGAGCAACTTCTGGACATCATCGCTCATATACGCACCCTGCAGGAGCAGTAACCCCGCCCGGCGCCTTTTAATGTAAAGCAGGCCCCTTCTCCCTATCGAAGAAGGGACCTGCTTGCGTCAATCGGAAACGGTCGTCGCTTAGTCAGCTGCCAGCGCCCGGCCCCTCGTCTTAACCTTTAGCGCCCACTTGCCCACAACTGACCAGGGCGCCAGTGTCGTCGCCAGGAATAATAGGACGGCCACGACGTTTAACAACCCACCCCAACGTCGCATGACGGACATAA
>CAYSMQ010000325.1:0-4634 GCA_964432035.1 uncultured Ardenticatenaceae bacterium | reverse complement strand
GCCAGGTCGCCCACCACGCGTGTGAAGAGTGATACATGCAAGAGCACCAGATGGGCGTAGAAGACCGGCCGGTAGGGCACCGAGACGCGCAAAACGGCCGGGATAATCACCGGCGCGTGTCCAAAAATCATGGAAAAGACAAAGCCGAGAAAAATCGTGTGCAGCATGGCATCGTAGATCGGCCCGGCTACGTACGCGCCGCCAAACCAGAGCCATAGAGCGCCGCCGATCCCCAACCAGACATAGCCCGGTAACAGGCAGGCGGCGATGAAGCGTGTCAGTCCCTGTTTGCGCACGGTACGGCGCGCCACGTCGTAACGCCACAGCCAGACGGCAAGCGAGAGTAGCCCTATTCCGCAGACGCGCACGGCGATGCCGAAGCTTTCAGCCCTCGGCGCCAGAGATAGCAGCAATCCAGCCGCAAACGTGGCGAGCGCCAGCGCAAAATAGCGTCGCGCCGCCTGGCCCCAGAGCATCACGCGCGCCAACTCCAACCGCTCGCCGACGATGGTCAGTACTAGAAAACCGGCCCACCAGGGCACGGCGCGGCTGACCGGTGATCCGGATAGCCAGATCACGTTGCCGATAAGCCATGCCGCCGCGCCGCCGGACATGGTGGCGTTGGCCGTGTCCGGTTGCAGGCGGTAGATGACGCCAAAGAGTGCTAACAAGCCCAGCGAGCCGAGCATGATGGCCCCGCGCCCGATTTGCGGCGGCAACCCTACCAGAAGCGCCATACTCCCCAACCCGGCCAGGGCGGGCGCCAGGTAGTAGAGGCGCGTGTCGTAGCGCGTCTGCACCGTCCCCGGTCGCGAATCGCGCTGGTTCTGCCGCAACGCCACAGCGCGCTCCAGGCTAATTAGGGTGCCCAGAAAGCCGGACACCATGAAGGCCCCGTGTTGTCCCGCTGGCAACAGACCGGCATAGGGCCATTGCCAGCCGATGCGCACGAGGCCCGTCCATAAAGCAGCCAACAGCGACACGCCGGCCAGCGCCATCAGGGGCAATCGACCGCGCGCCGCGCCTTGCTTTTTCACTCGCCGTTACTGCGTCCCAACTGCACGCGCCAGACCTCGGGCCCCTGCTCCAGGTAATCCCATGTAAACTCGCCGCTTCGTTCTGCCTGAAACTGATAGAACAATGGCTTCGGATCGTGATCGTTTACCAGCACAAAACTCTCACCCGGCGCTAGCGCCTCAAAGCGCTGGAAGATAAGCGGGTGGCGCTGCACGGGGGGCAGTGGTCGAATATCAAGCGTGTTGTCTTGTTGCATGTTGTCCTTCCTCTAAGATGTCATCCAGTTCGGTTAAGGCTTCCCGCATCATGTCGGGGTCCACAAAAGAGGCGATGATCGCCTCTGGGGTGCGCGCCAGAACTTCTTCCAGCACGCGGCGGCTTCTTCGTAAAACGGCGCGACTATTGGCAGCGCCGGCCTGTTGGATCTGATTTGTCAGCAGCTCCTGCCGCTCCTTGGATCCCGGCGCCACTTCCATCATGCGCGCGTCCAGGCCCGCGTGGCGGCGTTGGAACAGGTCAACCAGCTCTAAGTAGGCTTCCACTTCCGGCCGCTTTAGCGCCCAGTTGTTTGGGCGCATGCGCGCCGCCCCACCCGTGGTCAATGCTAGCATCACTGCTTGCTCAGGGGACATAGTACACCTCCGTTTGTTCACTAAAGAAAGAAATCGGATGTCTTCACGTCGCAAGACATCCGATTTCTCGAGTCTCAACAATCTTAATACAAACCAAGCTCCGCCAACCCCTCGCTGGAAATCTTCTCCGGCGACCAGGGTGGATCCCACACCAGCTCTACGGTCACGTCCGAAATGTCGGGCAAAGACAGCCACAGCGCTTCCTCAATTGCCTCGCGGAAACTGGCGTGTAATGGGCAACCGGGCGTCGTAAGCGTCATTTCTATGCCAATGCTACCATCGTCGTCGATGTGCACGTCATAGATCAAGCCCAGATCGACAACGTTGATGCCCAGCTCCGGATCGATGACCTGCTTTAGCGTCGTGTAAACCAACTCTTCAGTCACCAGTGCGTTCAGTGTATTCTCCACCATTCAAAACCTCGTCGCACAACTTACAGTTCAGTTCAAAACCGATAAACCGTCGCCTTCCGGCCTCGGTCAGTACCCAGGGCCGATTGGCGAGCGGCGGGTTGTGGCGCACGTGCTGCTTGTGCCCACAAGCCAAAATCGCTCGCCAATCGCCCACCTCATCCTGCTCAAATCCAATTATCTGTTGTCTCATTCGCTGGCAACCAACAACTTATGCTCCATAATAGAGCAGAAGTGTTAGAGCAGCCTTGATCTAGATCAAGCTTCGGTGTATTGATGTTCAGGACGGTCTCCGCCCATGATCGCCGGCGACACGGTAGAAACCAACTCAAAGCAGTTGCAGCACCTATGTATCGACCAAACGACGAAAACACCTTTGCAGTCACTCCCATTTTGCAGGCCCATCCCTATTTTGCGCAGGTTCCCGCACGGCAATTAGAACGCTTGGCGCAAAAGGCGCGACGTCGCCCGTTCGACGCCGGTCAAATCCTGTTTCTCACCGGCGAGGACTCTGCCGGGCTCTGGATTCTGGAAAGCGGTCGTGTCAAAGTCTACAAAGTCGTTCCGGAGGGGCGCGAGCACGTGTTGCACTTGCTGGGACCCGGCGACACGTTCAACGACGTTCCCGCCTTCGACGGCGGACCCAACGCCGCCAGCGCCATGACCATTACGGCCGGCGTGGCCTGGGTCTTGTCGGCCTCCACGCTGCAGTATGCACTAGAAAGTGACCACGATCTGGCCCTCGGCGTCATTGCCGGCCTCAACCAACGCATTCGCCAGCTCGTGGTGCAAATTGAAGATCTAGCCCTACGCTCGGTCACCGCGCGTTTGGCGCGCTTTCTGCTCGAACAACGGGATAACCCTTCGCTCGCCGGTCCCGCCGTTACCCGCGGCCTGATCGCCACCCACCTGGGAACCACACCGGAAACGGTCAGCCGCGCGCTGCGCACGCTGGAAGAGGCAGGCGCTCTGGAATTTGACCGTCACCGCATCATCATTCGCAGCGCCACGCTGTTGCACGAAATCGCTCTCTTGTAAGCACTTGATCCAAATCAAGGCCAACCCCGCCCACCAGGCATATCCTTTAGACAAAAAGGAGTATGCCTATGACCTACATCATCACCCGTCTATGCTTGCGCGATACGGCCTGCATCGATGTGTGTCCGGTGGAATGCATGATCCTGGGACACCCCGAAGAGGAGTGGCCCTGGCTCTACATCGATCCTGACACCTGCATCGACTGCGGCGCCTGCGTGCCCGAGTGCCCGTACGAGGCCATCTTCCCCGAAGAGGAAGTGCCCTTTGAGTACGAGGCGTTACCCGGGCAGTGGATCAACAACTCCAAAGAATTCTTGCCCGATGGGCAACCGTTCGAAGGTCAAGTTGACGGGCATCCCGTCAAGTTGTTGAACGCCAAGCAGCTCGAGGGCGGCGAAGTCCTGGATCTGACCGAAGATATCTTGCCCAATTACGATTTCTTCACGATCGGTCCCGGTTATTCCGCCCTTGACTACGAGGAAGGAGCCTGACTCCTTTAACTGGATGCGATCGGTTTTGCGGCGCAAGGCAGGTCGCATCCAGATCTTTGCCAGCCTATACTATTCGTTCCATGACGGTGCCGATCAGGCGCAGCAAGGGCATGGGATACACACCCAAGATAACGACAATCACCGCCAGAACGCCCAGCACTGCCGCGTTCCCCGTGCCCATCGCCAGCAAGGGCGGCGCCTCTTCCTCCTCGCGGCTGAAGAATAGCGCAATGGCCACACGCGCGTAGTAGAAGACGCCAATCACGCTACCAACGATTAGTGCCAGTAACGGCAGCCAGATAGCGGCCTCTACCCCCGCCGCAGCTAAGAAGAATTTACCGGTAAGACCAACCGTCGGCGGTAACCCGGCGAGTGAGAATAATGCTGCAGCCATGCCAACCGCCAGCCAGGGATTGCGCCAGAACAGGCCACGGTAATCGTCTACGGCTTCTAGCTCGTTCTTCCAGCTACTCAACACCGTCATGATGCCAAAACCAAGAAGTGACGAAGCAATATAGGCCACCAGGTAGAAAGCAATGGCCTGCTGTCCCGACACATTCACGGCGACAAATGGCACCAACAAATAGCCCATGTGCGCGATTGAAGAGTAGGCTAGCATGCGCTTGAGATTATCTTGCAGCAGTGCCAGCAGATTGCCTAACAACATGGAGAGAATTGCCAGGGCGGCGAAGCCTTCTACGACCATAGGGTAATCGCCAATGCCAAACTGCGTAAAGAGCCGCAAAACCAGGGCGAACATGCCGCCCTTGGAAACGGTGGCGATAAAGGTGGTCGCCGGCAGCGGCGCGCCCTGGTAGACGTCCGGCGTCCACAGGTGGAAGGGCACCAACGCCAGTTTAAAGGCTACCCCAGCAACGATGCCGCCCGCCCCTAACAGCACGAGGGTCAGAGGCGCGTCGCTCGCGCCCGCCGCCAGGTCGGCAAAGGACAGCGTACCCGTGCCGGCATAGAGCAAGGCGATGCCAAATAGGAGGATCGCCGACGAAGCCGCTGCCAGAATGAGGTATTTGAGACCCGCCTCGATG
>CAYSMQ010000324.1:0-5832 GCA_964432035.1 uncultured Ardenticatenaceae bacterium | reverse complement strand
GTAATCCGTCGTAATGTCAATAGCCCGCTTCGCCATCGGATTCTTGCGCCAGGCGGTAATCGTGTCCTCGTAGATCTCCTGAATCTCAGCATGCGTGCGCTCGTGTGGCCTGTCACTCAGCATCCCCCAGCCTGGCCCGTCATCAACACGAACCGAAAGAGTGCCGGCAATAGCACGACCCAGCCACAGGAAAGGAGCAGCCAACCGCTCTCGCACACTCATTCGCTACTTACCCGCTTGCCACTCGTCTTCAGCGCCGTCCGGCTCCGAATATAAGAGACAATAATCGCCGCGTTCGACAGCAACGAACCGATGGCCAACACGATTTGAACCACTGCCTCATGCAACTGAGCCTCATCTTCCGCGTTGACCACGCCCCCGAGCACCAGGATGGTAACCACAAGCGACGCCAACACGGCGGCAAACTCCGTCGTGCGATACCCTGCCTTCATTTGTCATTCCTCCAAGCTGGTTGGCTGCGCCCAAAGCCCTATTCAACAGAAAGGCCGGATCTCCACCCTTGCGGGCGCTGACCCGGCCTATCCTTGCAAGAGAACACAAGGACGGCAGCAATGTGGTTGTCAGGGCCTTTGTTCTCTCGCGATTAACCCTAGCACATATGTTCTATTGTTGTCAACGCCCTATGGAAACTACTCGCCCCCACCACAATCGAACCGGGCGCTCCCCCCTTCCAGAAAACGCCTAAATCACCGTTCCGTTGGGCACGACGGCGTTCTTGGGAATAATCACAATTCCTTCCCGCGCCACCCACGACTCGTGCTCTTCGTCGGGGCGATCGGGCTTGTGGCGAATTATAACCCCCGGACCAATGCGCGCGTTCTTGTCGATGATTGCTCCCTCAATGTAACAGTTGCTCCCCACGCCGATATTTGGACGGCCCGCGCGCTCATTCTCACGCTGCTCATCCTGCGACTCATAATAGTCGGCGCCCATCAAAATGGTGCGCTGAATCGAAACGCCGTGCGAGATAATACTACGCAATCCAATCACCGAATTGCGAATCGTCGCCTCCTGGATACGACCGCCATCCGCCAGCAACACATTGTGCATGCTGCCCCCCTCAATCTTTGACCCCGGTAGGAAACGAGGACGCGTGTAGATTTGCCCTTTGGGATTGTACAGATTAAACTTCGGCAACGGCGACGCCATGTCCAGGTTCACCTCGTAGAACCGCTGGATCGTCCCAATATCCTCCCAATAGCCGTCGAACACATAACCCATCACCCGCTTGCGGTCGATCGCCGCCGGAATGATGTGCCGGCCGAAATCGGTGCCCGGATCGCTGTCCAGCATCTCAAACAGAAGGTCTGTATTGAACACATAGATGCCCATCGACGCCATGTAAGGCCGGGACTCGTCGTCGCCGCTCTCAAAACCCGCCAGATCCTCATCCGTTTGCGGCTTCTCCGTAAACGCTGTTATTTCACCATCGTCATCCAGTTTCAGGATCCCCAGCGCCGATGCCGCATCACGCGCCACCGGCTGCACCGCTATCGTCACGTCGGCCTCCGACTCCTCGTGATAATCCAAGAAGTTCCGGTAATCCATACGGTAGAGGTGGTCACCGGCAAGGATCAACGTGCACTTGCTGTTCGCCTCCCGAATTTCTACCTCCTGTTTGCGGATGGCATCTGCCGTGCCCTGATACCACTCACCACTCCCATGCGTCTGTTCCGCCGCCAGGATCTGCACCCAGCCGGGCGTAAACATATCACGGTTGTATGTGCGATGGATGTGACGGTGCAACGACACCGACTTAAACTGAGTTAGAATAGCCACCTTGTCAATGCCCGCATGAAAACAATTACTCATTGGAATGTCGATAAGTCTATACTTCCCCGCCAGCGGCACCGCCGGTTTGGCCCGTTCTTTTGTCAAGGGATAGAGTCTCGATCCGACTCCGCCGCCTAAAATGACCGCCAGAACGTCCTGCATCCGCATTTGCTACCTCCTGCTGTTTTTCGCCGGTTTCACCTTCCACAGCACGCCACAACGCCGCAACTGGCAAGTGGGGCGTCGTTTAGCGCCCGCAGGTCTCGGTTAGCGATTCCCCGCTTCGACTCTATTAACCCAAAGTTATGGCAATCCGTCAATATGAGAACGGCGCTCACGAATGAAACGTTGGCGTCCTGCCGTTGCTATTACCACTCCTTCTCAGTACAATATTATCGACGGTACAACTATCGTTTTTCCTCGGACCGGCAGGCAAACCCCGTCTGCTGGAGATAGAACTGGTCATGAATCTGGACCAAGTCTTTGCAATCCTACCCTTAGTCGCCGCTGCGGCATACAGTGTGCTACTTATTGCCCTGGTGGTGCGCACCACCCTGGGCAATCTACAAAGCCGGTGGTTTCTCGCCGTCCTCGTCAGCTCGTTGTTCTGGTCGCTGGCGCTCTTTCTCCTGCCAACCCTGGAATATACGCGAATCAATTCCAAGCTCTTCGCCGCGGTCGCCACGCTCCTGGGCGCCACCACCGCCGTCTACGTGGGCTGGCGCTCCGAGCGCCGCTGGCTCCTAATGGGCGGCGTGCCCCTGCTATTGGCTCTCGTTCTCGATATCGTTTGGCGACGCCCACCCTGGCTTCAGGTACGATACGGTGCCTGGCGCCCCTCATTCGGCGAGTTTATCGGCTTCACCACCTGGCTCACCCTCCATTTAGCCATTTTGGGGCTCACCTGGCGCGATTACCGTCGCACAGTGCTGCCCTGGCACGCAAACCGCCTCCTGCACTGGATCGTTTTCGCCATGACCATTGCCTTCGGCGAAATGCTCACCCTGATGCCGACCGAGTGGCTATCGGCCTTCGGCCAAATTGTGCGCTTCATAGGCATTGTCGGCCTTTTCCGAGCCGTCATCTCGCACCGCCTGTTCGATGTGCGCGCGCAACTGCGCAAGGGACTGGCCTTTGCCCTCGTTTCGCTATTCTCCGCCATTCCCGCCGCCATCGTCTTAACCGTCAGTCTCTGGCTCTCGGACACATTTCAGTTTGGTCTGGTCGAATTCTATGCGGTGGCAATGGTCGTCATCGCCGGCGGCTTCGTTCTATACCAACCGTTCCGCCGCGTCCTCGAGCGCATTGTCTACCGTTACCTGGTGGGCCGGGAGTTCCAGACCGGGAAAGTCGTGCGTCAGTACAATCGCGCCATATCACGCACCCTGGAGATAGAACAGCTGGCGCAAGTCATCATTGGCACCATCGGCGATCTATTACAGACGACGCGCGGCGCGGTCCTCCTGGTAAATCCCAACGACGACGGGTTTGATATTGAGATGATACCCGGACAGGAACACCAGCTGGGCGAGCGCAAGCTGTTTCCCGCCGACAGCCAGTTTATTAACACGCTCATCGACGAACGGCGGCCCCTCCTGCAGTACGACCTCGATTTTAACCCCTACTACAAAGAACTGACCGGCGACGAACGCCAGTGGTTGGCGGAACAAAACATGGACGTCTACGTTCCCATCCACGATGGGGACCGGCTGGATGGCCTCATCGCTCTGGGACCTAAAACGTCAGGGCTGGCCTATCGCGCCAACGAACTCGAACTCGTCCAGGTCCTTGCCGAGCAAACGGTGATTGCCCTCCAGAATGCCCGGCTCTACAGCGAACTGAACCGCCAGAACGAGCGAATTCGCTCGCTGAACACAGACCTGCGGCTTCAGAACGAGCGCCTGGCGATCCTCGACCGCATGAAGTCCGACTTCATCACCATTGCTTCACACGAGCTACGCACCCCGCTGACCCAGGTCAAAGGGTACGCCGACATCCTCACACACCTCAACGACAGTGGCCCACTCGATCAGGAGAGAACGCGAGACATCATGGACCACATCAACCGCGCCACGGCACGGCTGGAGACGCTAATCACCGCCATGCTCGACGCCAGCGAACTTGAGGTCAGCGGTATGCAACTGATGCAGACGCCGGCGCGCCTGAGCATGATAATGGACAATGCACTCTCGCCCTTAGAGAAGGCATTGCAGGACCGCAACATTCATCTGCAATGTGAGGGCCTGGAGGAGATTCCGCCCCTCGACGTCGACTTTGAGCGCCTGGTGCAGGCCTTCGGCAACGTGCTGGCCAACGCCATCAAGTACACACCCGATCATGGCGTCATCACCGTCTCCGCGTCCGTGGTTCCAGGCGCCGAAGACAATCAAAACTACGTCGAAGTCGTCGTCGCCGACACCGGCATCGGCATCGACCCCCAATATCACGACCTCATTTTCGAAAAATTCTTCCGCATCGGCGACCCCGAACTGCACTCGACCGGCGCGACGAAGTTCAAAGGCGGCGGGCCGGGTCTGGGTTTACATATCGCCAAGGGCGTCGTCGAAACCCACGGCGGGCACATCTGGGTAGAGTCTAGCGGCGAAGATGAAGAAGAACTGCCCGGCAGCCGCTTCTACATCGTCCTCCCGCTGACGGGCGAGTGGAGACTGGAACCGGAAACCATCACCAAAGTCGCCGCTGACTGAGCTTGTCACTCACCTTACAGCGTTCCTGAAAGGCTCGGGTCGGCATTCTAGTGTCCCACCCGTGTCCCCTCGGGCCCCTATTCTTTCCTCACCGGCTTCAACCACAGCAAGCTAGCCACGCTCAGCCCTAGCGGAATCAGTGCCAGCAACGAGAGCGCCAGGTTGTAACTCCCCGTCACGTCACGCGCGACGCCCAGCGGAATGGGCCCCACGGCGGCGCCAACGATCATGATCGTCGAAGCCACGCCTGAAATTGCGCCCAGATGCTTGCGCCCGAAATAGTGCGCCCAGGCCACGTTAGCCACCGTGCGGAATAGGCCCGTCGTCGTCCCCAGCATCACCCCAAATAGCAATGCCAGCGCCACAGATGTCAGCGTCTGTACCAGGCCCATGGCCAACGCCAGAAACAGCAAGGCGGCAGCCAATGCATAACGAAGCGAAATACGGTCCAGCAACGCGCCGCTCGTCACCGTCATCAGCGCCGTGGTCGCCGCAATCGGAACATAGACCGCAGCCGCTACCGTCGCCGGCAGCTGATTATCGGCAAAGATGCTCACCATATGGAAGAAAAGCGCCGTCGACAACATTGCCACACTCGTCGTACCCGCCGCCACAATCCAGAACGTCGGCGTCCGTAACGCCTCGCCGCGCGTCCAGACCGCCTCCGGTACACGCTTGCGTTCCTTGCTCTCGTCTAAGTCATCCGCTTCTCCGTCCGGCAAAAGACCATAATCCTCAGGCCGCTCGCGAAAGAACAGATAGCCCACAGGAACCATTATCGCCAACAGCATAACGCCCAGGATGGCGTAGGACGTGCGCCAACCGAACTGCGGTATCAACCAGTTGACAAGGCTCGGAAACCCACCCAGGCCCAGCAGCGAACTGAACAGCCCCGAAATGCCCATGATCGTGCCCCGCCGGTGCACCCACCACTGGTTAATCACATTCTGGCTCACGAGAGTCAGGCTCCCCTGCCCCAACATGCGAATGGCTAAGAAACCCAAGAGCAGCATTACCGGCCCCTGCACTGCGCCCATGTAGATGCACGCCAGGCCAAAGGCGGCAGCAATGAGCACGACCATAACGCGCGAACCCCGGCGGTCAATCTCTCGGCCCACGGCAAAAAGAGCCAGGCTACCCGCCAACGTACCCAGCGCGTATAGCGTGCTGACCAGCGAGCGGCTAATGCCCAGGTCCGTAATAAAATGCTCGATAAAGACCGATACCGCATACGTCTGGCCCGGGCTGGTCATTATGATACCCAACGTCCCCGCCGCCAGGATCACCCACCCGTAGTAGAACGGCGATTTGTTAACGATGAGACTACGTT